>JBAXYK010000118.1:0-3259 GCA_041670825.1 Bacilli bacterium
AGATTCGCTTTTTGGGTAGTTAAAATGTTAAATAAAATGCATATTTTAAAGGATAAAGATTATGTAATTGTAAATAGTAAAATAGAGAAAAAAATAAACTTTTTTAGAGATGAATTAAAAGATATAAAGGGTAATTTCAAAATATTCTTGCCAATGTTACTATTGCATATAATTAAATATACAATTTCTTTTTCAATTCCATTTTTTGTTGCCTTAACTCTTAATATGAAATTGAGTTTTGTAGAACTTGGTAGTGCAATAATTCTATCCTCATTCTTACACTTAATTATAACTTATATTCCAATACCTGGAGCTTCGGGTGGAAGCGAACTTTTCTATGCAGTTATTTTTAGAAACTTTTTTAAAACATCTGCCAATGTTACTTCCTCATTGTTAATTTGGCGATTTATTACTTTTTATGTAGGACTACTAATTGGGTTTATTGCTACAATGTCATTTAACCATAGAAAGAAGACAAAGCTTATTACAGAAACATTGCAAGATACAAAAATACCTACAAATATTTCTTCCATAGATGAATCTATAATAGATGAGGTAAATGAAGAAAAAAAGGTGAAGAAAGATGAAGATGTATAAAATTGAAAATATAGAGTATTCTGATAAAGAGGTAATTATAACATACAGTAATAATAACGAACGTTATGATTTGAAAATAAGTACTGATAACTATGTTGAAAATCCTTTAGTAGTAAACCAAGAAATATCCATGAAAGTTATTGATAATATTAAACGCAAAGAAGAATACTTGAAATTAAAAGAATATGCCCTTATTTTAATTGGTAGATATGAATATTCTTCATATAAATTAACAAGAAGTCTTTTGAAAAAATATAGTAATCTAGAAGATATTAAGAAAGTTATTGATGAATTTATCCAAAAAGGCTATCTAAACGATAATGAATACATAAGCAATTATATCGAGAATAAAATAACTAAGAAGTATGGTAGATCAAGAATAAAGATGGAGCTATTAAATGAGGGAATTGAGGATTTGGATGAGACCTTATTTGAAAAATATAATGATATAGAAATTGATAATGCAAGAAAATTGACTGATAAATATGTTAAAAAATATCAAAATATTAGTGCTGATAAATTGCAACAAAAGTTATATCGCTATTTATATGGACTGGGCTATGAAGAGCAAGTAATTGAACAAATTTTTAAAGAGAATAATCTTATATATTATTAGTCATGTTTTTTAATGTGTGGTATAATCTATAAAAAAGAGGTGAATAATATGATTAAAAACCTAAAAGCACAAGAAAGAATTACCTTGCCTTTTTTAATTGTAAATTCTGTTAAGGGGGTTACAAACACAGGAACTCCATATCTAAACATTACACTTCAAGATTCTTCTGGACAAATAGAAGGAAGAAAATGGGAGTTAATAGAAAATGATTCTAATATATTTGAGGTTGGAAATTTTGTTGAAGTTAATGCTGATGTAATTTCATATAGAAATTCTTTGCAATTAAAAATATTAAAGGGTGAAAAGCTAGATCCAAATAAATTAGACGTTACTCTTTTTGTTGCAAGTTCACCTGTACCTAGAGAATTGCTTCAAAGGAAACTATTTAATTATATTGAACAAATCAAAAATGCCGATATTAAAAAAATTGTTGATACCTTAGTAAAAGAAAATTTACCAGGTCTTCTAATATACCCAGCAGCAAGTAGAAATCATCATGAATATGCGTCAGGATTGTTACATCATACTGTTAGTATGTTAGATGCAAGTGATGCTATTGTAAAAGTTTACCAAACGTTAAATAGTGATTTATTGATTGCTGGTGTTATTTTGCATGATATGGGAAAACTGGATGAACTAAGTGGACCAATTATTCCAAAATATACAGTTGAAGGAAGACTCATTGGACATATATCAATTATGCAAGCAAAAGTCAAAGAAACTGCAAAAAAACTGAAAATTGATGAAGAAATATCTATGGTCTTACAACATATGATACTTTCTCATCATGGTGAGTATGAATTTGGCTCTCCAGTTCTTCCTTTAATCAAAGAAGCAGAAGTCTTGGGAATAATAGATAATCTAGATGCTAGAATAAATATGATTGATAAAGCAATTAATTTAATTAATGAAGGTGAATTTACTCCAAGAATATTCTCTTTAGAAGAAAGAACCTTCTATAAACCAAAGATAAAATAAAAAAGCGCAAAGCGCTTTTTTTATATAACAATTATTTTTTAAGCAGCGGTAGTTGGATAAATTAGATTGTGTAAGAATATTCCTCCAACTATTGCAAGCACTATTAGTGCACAATATATAACAACCTTTATTAAATTATTCTTTAATGATGAATTCAACTTTGTATTAATAAATATTGCTATAAGACCAGTTATTATCCCAGGCCAATTGGCAAATAGCCAAGCAATTAAAGGTAACATCATTAATGCTTGAATAACAATAGGAGTTGGCTCAAAAAGAGGAACTTTTTTATCATTTATTGATACTACTGGATTATCTAGCATTTGGTTTATTATTTCAATTCTTCTTGGTTTTTCAACACCTTCGTCATAGTATTCATATACATTGTTGCTAACTTTTACAGCATCGACATCATTAACCTTAACCTCTCTAACACCAAAAATAGAATCTGTTTTTATATAGAAATTTTTGCCAGAAGCATTATTTGGCCACTTAAAATATATTTTCATTAATATACCCACCTTTTTCACATGTAAATATATCATAAAGCATTAGTGTTTGCAAATTAGAAAATATATTTATATTTTTTGCTTTAATATTACAAAAATGATAGAATATTTGAGGTAAAAGAGGTGTCATATGAAAGATTTAATTATAACAATAAATTCTTTGGATAATATAGATATTTATAAGGATGCCGATAGTTTTTTGATTGGAAACGAAAAATTTGCTGTTCGTTTATCAAATTCTTTCACAAAACAAGATATTAAAGAAGCTACAAAAAAGGCTCATGGTTTAAATAAGAACATATATATTAGTGTAAATAAAATATTTTTGGAAGATGAAATTGCGGATTTAAAAGATTATATGACATTTTTAAAAACGATTGAAGTAGATGGCATTTTTTTTAGTGATTTTGCTGTTTTTACTATAGCAAAAGATTTGAATATTCTTGATAAATTAGTATATTATAGCGAAACGCAAATGGTAAATTATATGGATGCCATTACATTAATTGATTTTAAGATAAAAGGCGTAATTATATCAAAAGAAGTTACTTTAGATAAC
>JBAXYK010000119.1:0-3250 GCA_041670825.1 Bacilli bacterium
AAATGTAAATAGTGGACAAATAATCCCTTTATAATTTAAAGGCCTATTACTATAATCCCATAATTTTATATGCATTCCATTAATAAAAATCAATCCAGCAACCAATTCTATTAATGTCATAAAAATCATTGCTAAAACTAGGACCAAAACCACTTGTAAGACTTCACTTTCAATAAATGCCGACAAGTCAATCCTACAAATAAAGTAAAGAGCACACAAACCAAATCCATATATTGGTAAATAAGGCCCCGTTAAAAAACCTGGATTAATCCATTTTTTTGAACTGACAAAACGTCTAAAAAATAGTTCCATAATCCATCCTAATGTAGAACCAACATAAAACAAAAAGGCATATTTCAAAAAAACACTCATACTTTATTCTTCTTCTATGTACAATATACCAATACAACCAGGACCACAATGACTTGAAATTACACATCCTGCATTAGTTTCAACTAGGTTTCTAATTTGTGGACTTACCTTGCTAATTCTATTACGAATAAAGTCAGCATTTTGATGACCTTCACTATGTGTTATAAAAACAAAATCTTTATCTACTTTATCAAATGTTTCAATAAACTCATCAACCATTACTTTTATTGCTCTAGTTAAGGATCCAATTGTCTTTTTTGCAACAACCATTCCGCCATCAACTACCTTTATCATTGGTTTTATTCTTAAAGCTGTTGCTACTAATGCTGTAGAGCCAGACAATCTGCCTCCTTTATGCAAATATTCTAGAGTATCTATGACAAACTGACTTCTAACTCTTGGAACTATGTCCTCTATTTTCTTAGCAATATCTGAAGCACCCATGCCTGAATCACGATATTTAACAGCTTTCATTAAAATTAGACCAATTCCTGTTGATAAATTGCAACTATCAACAAGGAATATTCTTCCACTTTCAAATTCTTGAGAAGCAATATATGCACTTTGTAATGTACCAGATAGTTTTCCACCTATACCTGTATATACTATATCGTACCCATCATCTATAAATGGTTTAAAAAACTCATAAAAATCTGCAGGAGTAGTAGCGGAAGTTTTTGGAAATCCTTCGCTATTACCAATTTTTTCATACATTTCTGGGACGGTAATATCAACTTTATCATGATATGAAATACCGCCAAGATTTATATACAAAGGCACTGTTTTTATATCATACTTTTTTAATAATTCATCGGACAAATCACAGGTACTATCGGAAGCTATTATAACTTTTCTCATACTAATCCTCCATTACATAGATGCATTTTAGTTATATTAAAGCATATTAACATTGCATGTTAACATTTTAAGTAATATGCTCTTAAATATCAAGTTTTTTGTATCTATTACAATAATATTATTCACTACTACCCATGAAGACCATTTGTCTGGCGTTCCATGTTTTCTATCACAACATCATGAATATCTCCTAAAGTTGCACAATATTCTAAAACTTTCCAAGGAGTATTAGTGTGGAAATGTATTTTAATCAATTCACTATCACCAACCGCTAAAAGACAGTCGCCCTCAATATTTTTAGTGATATAATCATTAATTGCATCTTCTGAAAGATTCTTACCTTCTATAAGTAATTGAGTATCAAATTTATATTGAATCATTTTTTCTTCCTCCATTCAAAAGTAAATTACATGAAAAATTATAACATAATTAATATTTTAAGTAGAAATATATTTTTCATGTCCCAACAAAAAAATTATTTAATTTTTTTACAAATAATCACACGATGCTTTTTACTACTATTATCATCTATTTCATTTAATACTAATTCACATCCATTATTAGTAATAATATTTTCATACTCTTTTGATGAGAGTGAACTATAATAAAATTCTTCATTAAACATTTTCGATATTAATTCACTATGTTCGCCACCTGCAGTAAAAAGAAAAATGCCATCAATATTAAGCAAATTAATTACTTTTATTACTACATCTGCTTGATTATTAAGAGGAATATGAAAAAGAGAATCCCAAGCAAAGATTCCATCAAATCTTCTTTCAATTCTTACATCTAATATGTTACCTAAAATAAATCTAGCGTTAGAGACATTAACTTTAGCTTTATCTAACATTTTAAAGGAAATATCTAACCCTGTTATATCATTAATTGGTGATACTAAAGACTTTGTTAAGGGAATGCCTGTTCCACAGCCAATATCTAAGATACTTCTGCATGATTTTTGTGGTAATAAATCATTAAATTTTTCTGAATAATATAATCCAATATTTGAACGACTTTTTTCGTATTCATCGGCTATTTTGTTATACCCTTCTGCAATTTTTTCTGGTATAGAAAAATTCATTATTAACACCCTCTCTATATGTTTTACTATACTAATCTTAGCATCATAAACCACCAAGATATAGTATCTAATGCAGAAAGAGTCTCAACAGTTTTGTATTGTATCAAAACTTGTAATTCAATATGGTGCGTCGGACGGGACTTGAACCCGTACGGTTTGACCCACATGCCCCTCAAACATGCGCGTATACCAATTCCGCCACCGACGCAAATGTAGAATAATTATAACTCTTTAACTAAATATCTTTCAACATGTCTAGCACAAAAATAAAAATTATATGGTGCGCTAGACGGGACTTGAACCCGTAAGGAATAATCCATATGCTTCTGAGACATACGCGTATACCAATTCCGCCACCAGCGCAAGCAAGAATATTATAGAATAACATAAATAAAGAATGCAATTATTCTTTATGACATTTACTTTAATAATCAAGTGTAGTAAAGTAATTGAGGTAGTCAATTCCAATCTTTAGAAGTATTAGATGCTTTGCGCCCTATAGTTGCCAATCTTCAAACTATAATTGGTAGTTCAAATTCGACTTCTATGCTAGATTCTACATGACTGGAGGTCGTTTTTTATGAAATTAATTAATCAATATAAAGGTCTTAGGAAAGAATTATATTATTTATTCATTGGTAGAGTAATAACAGCAATGGGTTCTTTTGTTATGCCGATGCTCATTCTTATTCTAAAAAGAAAATTGGGTTTCTCTCCAAGTGAAATAACAATAATACTAACTGTATTTGCTGCCATCTCGTTGCCTGCAACAATAATTGGAGGTAAACTTACGGACTTTATAGGTAGAAAGAAAATCATTATCATTTTTGACTTAATTACAGTTGCAATGTTTATTATTAGTGGCCTAATACCTATCTCTTTTACGACAGTAATACTAATTATGCTCGGAGCATTTTTTGCTCAAATTGAAGCTCC
>JBAXYK010000120.1:0-3226 GCA_041670825.1 Bacilli bacterium
ATTTTTCTGCCATTCTTCATCACCAATATATTGCCATCCAGGAATTTCAATTAGCACTAAGAGTCCCAATTGATCACACCTATCATAAAAATGTCTGCTTTGAGGATAATGACTTGACCTTACAATATTGCAATTCAATTGTTTTTTCAAAATTTCTGCATCTAAATACTGTTGAGATTTTGGCATAGCATATCCTACATAAGGGTAACTTTGGTGTCTATTTAACCCCAATAAGTGTATTTTTTCATTATTAATGTATATATTTTCGCTATCTACCTTAACACTTCTTACTCCAAAAACATCTATTTTTTCATCAACAAGGTTATTATTAATGAAAAATTGAGTTTTTAATTTATATAGATAAGGATCATCAATTGACCACAGATGTGAGTTAGGGAAATTATGTACATATTTCAACTCATTATTATTACTGCTAGAACTAAATGAAAAGTTAGAAACAATTGTATTTTCATTATCAATTATCTCTCCAGTAATTGTAATATCTTGAGAGCTATGATCAAGAATATAATTTATTTCTAATTGATCATATTGAGTAGATATTAGAACATATTGAAGATGATTCTCTCCATATACATCCATATAGACCTCTCTATAGACTCCTCCATAAGTTAAATAATCAATTACCCCACCAAATGGAGGAATACTTTTATCTTCGTTAGAATCAACCTTTAGAACTATTGTATTATTGGATCCAAAAATAACATTAGAAGTAACATCAATTGAAAATCCTGTAAATCCGCCACTATGCTTACCTGCAAAATTACCATTTACATATACTTCACATTTGCTCATAACACCTTCAAAAGACAAGTAAATTTTATTGTTCTTGAAATTACTGTTTATAAATACATTTTTCAAGTATGTTGATATAAGCAAAAAAGATTCTTCATTAAAATTATTGTAAGGAATTATTTTACATGTGTGTGGCAAATCAATGGTTACTGAATTTTTTAGATTTTGAGAAAAGCAAAAATCATCTTCAAAATAATCTAGGAATTGCCATCCATAATTTAAATTAAATCGTTCCAGCATTCTAAAATCATTCCTCCTTTTTTACTATTTTATATATCCTTGAGCCAAAGTCTCCCATGACTCTAACATCTTTACTATATCCCGTTCCTGTAAACTGATGTTTTGGGAAGAAACCACATTTCATTAATTGATCTCCAGTCATATCAATATATTCAGTTTCCATCTTAAACATATAAAACTTGTCTAAAACATTTTGAATAAGGTGATCTTCTTTTATTTTTATTGGAGAAATATGATTTATCATAGTTCCAAATGTTTTAATATTTGCATATTGAGTTCTTGTCGTAATATTATACAAATAATCCTTATTCAGCCCAACTATATTAAGTTTATCTATTTTAGGATTTGGCTTTACTAGTCCTATATAATTACCATATATTGCCTCTTTTTTATCATCTGAAATAACCATCCATGAGCAATTATTACCCTTAAAAGGATTATCAATTCGATAAAATGTTCCATACTGAAAAAGTTGTCTATTACTCTTATAAAATTTTATTTGATTCTTAATGCATTCTTTTTCAAACTTAGATAATGCTGTTAAGTCTAATTCATAGCCCAATAAACCAAATGCGGCAACATTAAATCTAGATTCTATTGGTGTTTTTCTAAACATTTGATGATTAACATTTGTTGCTACATGAGCTCCAATGGTTGAAAGTGGATATAATAATGAAGTTCCATACTGGATTAATTGACGTTCATATGGATCATTATTATCGCTGCACCATATTTGTTGCATATAAACAAGCATTCCAAGATCAAAACGATTACCTCCACTAGCACATGCTTCAAATAGGATATTAGGAAAACGTTTAGTTAGTTTATCAAGTAATGAATATAGACCAAGATAGTAATTGTGAACATACGCTCCTTGTTGTTGCTTGTTTAAATAATTAGAGTATATATCAGACAAATTTCTATTCATATCCCATTTTACATATTCAATATTTGACTCACTAAATAACTTTGCTAATGAAGTGAATAAATAATCTATTACACTGGGATTAGCTAAATCAAGAACTGCTTGATTCCTTGCTATAGAAACATCATAATTTGGATGTTTTATCATCCATTCAGGGTGTTCAGTATAAAGATTACTATCAAAAGAAATCATCTCTGGCTCAACCCATATTCCAAATTTAAGACCTATTTTATTTATTTGTTCAGATAATCTTTTTATTCCACCATGAATTTTTTTTGTATTTGGATACCAATCACCTAGCGAACTTTTGTCATCATTCCGATGACCAAACCAGCCATCATCTAGAACAAATAATTCTATTCCAAGATTTTTAGCCTCTTTAGCAATACTTAATAACTTCGTGGTATTAAAATCAAAATATGTTGCTTCCCAATTATTTATTAGAATTGGTCTTTCATTAAACTTATGTGGACCTCTTACAATATTGTTATTAACAAAATCGTGAAAATTCTGACTCATTTTATTAAGTCCATTACTAGAAAATGTCATAACTGCTTCTGGTGTTTCAAAGCAATTATTTGAAGTCAATAACCATTTAAAATCAAATGGATTTATTCCACACTGAACTCTAATCATATCATAAGGGTTTTTTTCAATACTGAATTTATGGTTACCACTATATAAAAGTGAAAATCCATAGCACTTACCACTATTTTCAAATGTTGAATTCTCTTTTAAACATATAAAAGGATTATGATCAGAACTACTAACTCCTTTTTTAGAATCAATGTAAAATACTCCATTATCTATTTTATGCTCAGTTATGTGTCTTTCACGAACCCAAGCTCCGTCAAGTGTTATCGCTTCATAATCACCATCTAGAATATCTAAATTTAAACTCATTATCTTGTTAATAATTATAGAATCTTCTCCATCATTAATTATTTTAATATTGCGAGTAATTACATTGGCATCTTCAAATATTGCATAATTCAATAATATTGTTACTTTTGCTTTTTTATCAATTAATTTTATAATGAGTGATTGCATATTATCACCAATTGAAAAAGGCAATCCATTTATTTCATATTTACTATCAATTATTTCATATGAATCATATTTTAGATCAAACATTTTACTGCCATCATCAAGCAAAATATCAATTGCTGGCTCCCTAAAATCTCCTTTGCCATAAAATGGAAATTCATACAAGTGGTGAGCCATAGAATAGTTAAGATCTTTTTTGTA
>JBAXYK010000121.1:0-3200 GCA_041670825.1 Bacilli bacterium
ATTCTTTCTGCGGCACTCACAGTATTAACAAAAGAAGAAAGAGAAGTAGTTTTTCTTCATATAAATAACGATTTAAAGCATAGAGAAATCTCTAAGGTTATTAATAAGCCGTTAGGAACAGTTTTGTGGATTTACAACAAAGCGATTAAAAAATTAAAAGATTATTTTGAAAAAAATGGAGGTGTTAGCAATGAATAAAAAACTTAAAGAACAAATGAAACATGAATTTAACTCTCTTGTTCCTAATGTTTTGAATCAAGTGGTAAATACTCCAATTATTAAAGAAGAAGTTAATTACTCAAGCGATAATATTTATAATTTCATAAGATTCAAGGCAGTATTTGCTATGGTTGCACTATTGTTTTTCATTGCTGTTGGAGGAGCCGGAGGGTATACCTATTACAACCCAATGACATTTCTGACTATCAGCATATCTCCAAGTATTTTAAATTCAATAATGTCTAATATGAGTACTGCCAGTGAAGATGTTAAAGAAGAAACTGGAAATTACATGCTTAAATTAGGAATAAATCAATTTGATTATGTTGTAGAGGCAGAATGTGATAGTCAACAATGTGAAGTAGATATTAATAATTTAGGTTTAATAAATAGAAATTATTCAGAAGTATTAAAAGATATTGTAAAATTTGCTCAAAATAGAGGATATATCGATGTTGAGCATAATATGGGGAATATAAAAATCTCTGTTTTAGCAGATTATCAATCTCATGCAAGTGAGATAGAAAGTTATATTGGTAATCAGTTACCAAATGCAATAGGAATTGCAAATGAATATAACCAAGTTATAGTGATAAATAACCCTTCTATTGAAGAGTGTCCATATATTTATCAAATGGATCCATATATGAATCCTGTAAGGGCTATGGCTATTCAAGAAATAATGTTCTATACTAATGAATATAGTTTTGATGATTTAGCAAGTAAATCAAATAGGCAACTAGTAAAAATTCTTATGGAAGTAAGAAGAAGTTATTATAATTAGAGATTATAGTTTTAAAAAGATGTTAGAAAAAGTGACTAACATCTTTTTTATTAGTCACTTTTATTCTTTTTTTTATTTTCTTCATTTAAATATGAGTAATAACATCCACAATAGTCTTGGCGATACATATTGTGCATTTTAGCAATCTCTAGGCCTTTATCAATTCCCCCACCTTTTTTAAAATCACTTATTAAATATTTAGTTTTTGGGAATAATTTACTTAATTTTATTCCAATCTCATTTAGTATAATTGAAGATTTTTGCCTTGATATAGTCATTACTGTAGTAAAATAATCAAAGCTGTTTTTGCTAGCGAAATCGTACGCTTCTTTCATTCTCGTGGCATAACAATATTTGCATCTTTTGCCACCCTCTTTTTCATCTTTTAAGTATGTTAGATTTTTTCGATAATTATTTTCATCATAGGGGGGTACAATAATTTGAATATTACACTTGTTTGCCATATTAAAGTAGTTAATATAGCTTTTTAATTCTTCAAGTCTTCTTTCAAATTCTTCTTCAGGATATATATTAGAATTATTAAAATATAGTGTTAAATCAAAATATTGACTTAATAATTCTACTGGGTATGAATTACATGGGGCACAACAAGAATGCAGTAAAAGAGTAGGTTTTAATCCTTCCTTTTTTATTGTTTCAAGTTCTTTTAGTCCCATTCTATAATAAGTAAATCTATCCATTTAATATATAAACATGGAGTCTCCAAAAGAGAAAAATCTATATTGAAGATTCACTGCCTCCTTATATGATGATAATACAAAATCTTTTCCAGCGAAAGCACTAACTAGCATAATTAGTGTTGATTTTGGTAAATGAAAATTTGTAATCAGTGCATCAATTGCTTCAAATTTATAGCCAGGAAAGATAAAAATATCAGTAGAACCACTACAATCTTTAAAAGTTCTATATTTTTTATAAACAGCTTCTAATGTTCTTGTTGTTGTTGTTCCAACAGAAATAATACGTCTATTTTCTTTTTTGGCAGCATTAAGTTTATCTGCTACCTCCTTAGATATAGAAAAATACTCTGAGTGCATAATATGATCTTCAACATTTTCTTCACCAACAGGTCTAAAGGTTCCAAGACCAACATGTAAGGTGATATCAAGGACCTCTATGCCTTTTTCTTTTAATCTATTAAATACATCATCAGTAAAATGCAAACCTGCTGTTGGTGCGGCAGCGCTTCCTTCAACTTTAGCATATATTGTTTGATATCTATTTTTGTCTTCTAGTTTTTCTTTAATGTATGGAGGAAGTGGTGTATTTCCTAATTTATCAAGAATTTCATAAAATATACCATCATATATCATTTTAAAGATTCTTATACCTTCATCCTTAACTTCAAGACATTCAGCTTTTAATGAATCATCAAAAATGATTATTGTACCTTTTTTTACAGTTCTAGCATTTCCAACCAAGCATTCCCAAATATCATTTTCCTGTCTTAGAAGCAAGACCTCAACATGGGCTCCTGTATCTTTTTTGATTCCAAATAATCGGGCAGGTATTACCTTGGTATTGTTTCGTACTAAAATATCACCTTTTTTAAGATAATCTACAATATCAAAAAAATGTTTGTTTTCTACTGTTTTATTCTTTCTATTAAGGACCATCATTCTTGATTCATCTCTTTTTAAAAGAGGTGTCTGAGCAATTAGTTCTTCGGGTAGAAAATAATCAAAATCATTCACTTTCATTTTAAAATCCTCTTGGATTTTTGCCATTTAATCCATATTTATCAAAAAAATCATTCTTGAAGTCGCCAAAGCGATCCTCTTGTATGGCTTTTCTCACTTCTTTTGTTAAATTAATTAAAAATCTTAGATTATGTATTGATAAAAGTCTTTTTACTAATCCTTCTTCGCACTTATATAAGTGTCTTAGGTAAGAACGAGTATAGTTTTTGCATGTATAGCAATCACATTCCTCATCAATTGGCGATAAGTCATATTCGTATTTTTTATCGCGAATATTTATTCTTCCTTTTGAGGTCATAAGAGCACCATGACGAGCGATTCTTGTTGGAAGTACGCAATCAAACATGTCTACGCCACGCATTATTCCTTCTAAAATTGCATCATATGATCCTACACCCATTAAATATCTAGGTTTATCGTTAGGTAAGTACTTAATTGAATAATCTATCATTTTATATAAAGTTTCTTTATCCTCA
>JBAXYK010000122.1:0-3180 GCA_041670825.1 Bacilli bacterium
ACTTGGGCACCATAAGGCACTTATAATAATAACTCTAATCATTCTTCAACATCCTTTTCATTTGCTTAATAAGAAAATCTATTTCCTTTTTTGTTGTAAGATAAGATAGACTAATTCTAATACTTGATCTTGCTAGTTTTAAATTATTCGTTAAAGCATAAACAGCAAGAGATTTTGAAGCATCACTCGAGCATGCAGTATGATTAGATATATATATATCATTTTTAGCTAATTCTTTAACCATTTTTTTACTATAGAAAGAAGGAATGCTAATATTTAGTATATGAGGCAAACAATCGCTACTGCTATTAATTACTATTTCAGGCATTTTTTCAAATTCCTTGCGCAAATAAAGATTCATTTTTGATACATGTTCATATTTTTTATCAAAATTTTTATATATCAATTCTAATGCCTTCCCCATTGAAAGTATTAATGGAAGAGAAGGTGTTCCGCTTCTATATATAGTTGTGCTTTTACCTCCATGAATTTGAGGTTCTAATTGTAAATCATTTTTCTTTATTAATGCGCCAATTCCTTTAATCCCATAGAATTTATGGGCTGAAAAAGATATTAAGTCAATTTTTGATAAATCTATTCTTTCTTTTCCTATACTTTGTGTCATGTCACAATGGAAAACACAGTCTTTATATTGTTTTACTATATCATTTATTGCACTTATTGGTTGTCTTATTCCAATTTCACTATTAACTGAACCTATTGAGACAAGAACAGTATCATTATTAATTATTTTTTTAAGGTGTTCCAAGTCAACGACACCTTTTTCGTTGCAATTTACTATAAGTACTTTAAATCCTAAATTACGCATATAGTTTATTGAAGCGACCACAGAAGAATGCTCATAATATGTAGTAATTATTTGCTTTGATTGATTAGCATATTTAAGTAATACTCCCTTGATGGCTAGGTTATTGGATTCTGTTGCACCACTTGTATATATTATTTCTTGATTGTCTAATTTTAGAATAGATGATATTTTCTTGCTACAGTTATTGATGACTCTTGCAGAATCTTTTCCAAGAGAATGGATAGAATTTGCATTACCAACATATGTAAGAGAGACATTTTCAAAATATCTAAGAACTCTTATATCAACGGGTGTAGTAGCACTATAGTCTAGATAAATCATAATATCACCTCTAAATCTACTATATTATAAATAATAATTTTTGCTTATGCAAAGCATATTATAAATTTTACACATATGATATTGAAATAAAACAATATATTTGTTAGAATTGTAAAAATTAAAAGGGGGCATTATGATGGAAGAATTAAAGAATATAAGACAAGGATTAACATTTGATGATGTTTTACTAATACCGCAAGGCTCTGAAGTATTACCTAGCGAGGTTTCTTTAAAAACTAAGTTAACAAAATCTATAGTGTTAAACATTCCAATTGTTTCTGCGGCAATGGATACTGTTACTGAGTATCAGTTAGCAATTGCATTAGCAAGACAAGGAGGAATTGGTATAATCCACAAGAATATGTCTATAGAAGATCAAAGCAAACAAGTTGATTTAGTAAAAAGAAGTGAATCAGGAATGATTTTAAATCCTGTAACACTCAATGCAAAGTCAAGTTTAAAGGAATGCGAAGAAATAATGTCCTTATATAAAATTAGTGGTTTACCAATAGTTGATGATAAAAATTTTCTTGTTGGAATAATTACAAATAGAGATTTAAAATATCTTGAAAAAAATGATGAGTTAGTAGAAAAATATATGACTCCATTATCAAGTTTAATAGTTGCGCCTGAAGGAACATCCTTACAACAGGCAAAAGAAATATTATGGAAAAACAGAATTGAAAAATTACCAATAGTAAACGATGAGGGAAAACTCTGTGGGCTTATCACTTCTAAAGATATAGATAATGTAATCAATTATCCAAATGCTTCTAAAGATTCAAGTGGTAGGTTACTAGTTGGAGCAGCTGTTGGTGTTTCAAAAAACATGATGGAAAGAGTAGATTCACTTGTAAATGTAAATGTGGATGTTATTGTAGTGGATAGCGCTCATGGACATTCAAAAGGGGTAATTGAGGCAGTAGAATCGATTCACAAAAAGTATCCTAGTTTATCGATAATTGCTGGGAACGTAGTTACTGCAGAAGGTGCAAAACAACTTATAGATGCTGGAGCAGAAGCAGTAAAAGTTGGAATTGGTCCTGGTTCTATTTGTACTACTAGGATTGTTTCTGGTGTTGGTGTTCCTCAAGTTACAGCAATTAATGATGTTTTTCAATACTGCAAAAAAGTCCAAATTCCAGTCATAGGTGATGGTGGGATAAAGTATAGTGGCGATATTGTTAAAGCCATAGGTAGTGGTGCTAGTACGGTAATGTTGGGATCTCTTCTTGCGGGGTGTAAGGAATCTCCAGGTGAAGAAGTAATTTTCCAAGGGAGAAGATTTAAAGTGTATGTTGGCATGGGATCACTTGCTGCTATGAAAAGAGGATCAAACGATCGATACTTTCAAGGTAACATCAGTGAAGCAAAAAAACTTGTTCCAGAAGGTATTGAAGGAAGAGTAGCATATAAAGGTGAGTTGGCAGATATGATTTATCAACTATGTGGCGGAATTCGCTCAGGCATGGGATATATTGGTGCGAAAGACATAAATGATTTACAAAATAAAGCAAAATTTATTCAGATTACTAATGCTGGTCTTATCGAAAGTCATCCACATGATGTAGAGATAACAAAGGAATCTCCAAACTATACAAAATGATTATGAATAATAATGATAAAATAATTGTTTTAGATTTTGGTAGTCAATATAATCAATTGATAACTAGAAGAATAAGAGAACTTGGAGTATATTCTGAATTGTTGCCATATAACACAAGCATTGAAGATATTCAAAAGAATTCTAATGTTAGAGGAATTATTTTTAGTGGTGGACCAAATTCTGTAACTGGAGAAACTAACTTTAAAATAGACAAAAGAATATATGATTTAGGAATTCCAATACTAGGAATATGTTATGGAATGCAACTTTTGAGTAAAGATTTTGGAGGAATTGTTAAAAAAAGCAATATCCGAGAATATGGTAAATCATATGTAAAAGTAGATAATAAATCACTATTATTTAAAGGATTAGATGAGAATCAACAAGTATGGATGTCACATGGAGATGAAGTAATTGAATTAGG
>JBAXYK010000123.1:0-3101 GCA_041670825.1 Bacilli bacterium
GTTATTTTTGTAATGTTATTTTCATTGTTCCTAATAGATAAAATCCTATTAGATATTTCTATTGCTGCCATTATTGTGCATGCCTTTGCGCATTTCAATCCTTTAATTTTTGATAATTCACCTATTCTGGAAGCTGCAAGCCCGACAAGTCCATCACATTTTTTTAAAATTTCTCCTGATAATTCCAAAACATTTTTATCTCTGCTTCCTGTCCTTATAAGTACAGCTATCAATTCTAAATCACTTAAATATTCTACACCCTTTTTCACAATTTTTTCTCTTGGCAATTCAAAGGATTTAGTCATTAAAATATCATTGAAATGAAGCTATTAAAGTAAACTCCTGGAGACCACTCAAAATTAAATCCACCAGGAAAGCTAATTTTACCTTTACCTGAGGTGTATAATTTCCATACTATAACTGTCAATACAGATATTGCTAAATAAGTCAGTACAATCGTCAATGTGATTGCCTCTCCTCCTTTTATCTTTTTTGCTTCATCTAGAGTTACTAAACGTAATTTTGAGTTATTATCCATATATTATCCTCCTTCTTACTTCATTATATTAAAAATGAAAAAGTCCTAATGGCAATCATTAGGACTTCAGAATCTATTACATTAGGCTTCTAATTTTCTTATTTTACTTAAAATACTCTCTTTTTGATGCTTATAATTTTCTAATTTTTCTTTCTCAATAGCAATTTTTGCTTCTGGAGCTTTTGCTATGAAACTTGAATTTGATAACATCCCTTCGCATCTAGCAATTTCATTATCCAATTTTTCAATATCTTTTTTCAATCTAGCAATTTCTTCTTCAATATTAATTTTAATATCATGGATTATTATTATCTCTGCTTCTAAAATGCTAGCAAAATAGCCATTAATATCTTTATTTATAGTACTGCTTATCTCTATATTATCAATAAATCCAAAACGTATTAAATATTGCTTGTTTTTATTTAAATCATTTCGCAAATTATCGTTTTTAATTCCAATTTTTAAATTAATTTTCTCATTAGGAGCCAATCCATTATCATTCTTATAATTTCTGATCAATTTTATAATTTCAATAATATATTGCATGGCACTATCATTTTTCCCATTCAATTCAATGTAGTTTGGCCATTCACTATTAATGAGACTGGAATTCTCATCATCAATAAGTTTTTGATATATCTCATCACTCACAAAAGGCATGAATGGATGAATCAATTTCAATATTGAAAGCAAAACATAATATAGAACATTCCTAGTATTCTTTATAACATTCGAATCCGTACTATTTAAATCTATTTTAGACATCTCTATATACCAAGAACAAAAATCGTCCCAAATGAAATTATACATATATGTCCCTGCTACAACAAATTCATATTTCTCCATATTCTCATTTATTGATTTTAATGCATCATTAAGCTTCCTAATAATCCATATATCATTTAATGATAAGTCATCTATGTTAAAACCAACATACTTGAAATCTTCTTTTAAATTTATCATTACAAATCTTGCAGCGTTCCAAATTTTGTTAATAAAATTCCATGATGCTTCAACTTTTTCTTCGTAATAACGTAAATCTAATCCTGGAGCAGAATTTGTTGTTAAGAAATGACGCAATGAATCAGCACCGTATTTATCAATTACATCCATAGGGTCTATTCCATTCCCAAGTGATTTTGACATCTTTCTTCCTTGCGAATCTCTAATTAGTCCATGAATCAATGCTTTTTTAAATGGTATCTTGCCAGTAAATTCAAGTGATTGAAAAATCATTCTTGAAACCCAAAAGAATATGATGTCGTATCCTGTAACAAGTGCATCTGTTGGAAAATAGCGTTTATAATCATCGGTTTCTTTAGGCCATCCAAGTGTTGAAAATGGCCATAGTGCTGAAGAAAACCAAGTATCCAAGACATCTTCATCTTGGAAATAATTTTCTATATCCAAAGGTGGTTTTTTCCCAACATATATTGATCCGTCAATTTTACTATACCAAGCAGGTATTCTATGCCCCCACCACAATTGTCTTGAAATGCACCAATCTTCTATATTTTCCATCCAATTACAAAATATCTTCTCAAATCTTTCAGGAATAAATTGGACTTTATCAATAGAATTCTGACTTTCTAAGGCTTTTTCAGCTAAAGGCTTCATTCTAACAAACCATTGATTTGAAAGATATGGCTCAACTATTGCATGTGATCTTTCAGAATATCCTACTTGATTAACATGTTTTTCTATTTTCTCTACTAGATCTTTCTTTTTCAATTCTTCCACAAGCTTATTGCGACATTCAAATCTATCAAGCCCGGAAAATTCTCCACAAACAGAATTCATTGTTGCATCAATATTCATGCATATTATTTTTGGTAAATTATATTTTTCGCCAATAATAAAGTCATTAGCATCATGAGCTGGTGTACATTTCATTGCACCAGTTCCAAAATTAATATCAACATAATCATCACCAATTATCACTAATTCCTCGTTGTTTGCAGGATTTATAACTTTTTTGCCAATATATTTATTGTATCTAGAATCATTTGGATTAACAACAACACATACATCGCCAAACATTGTTTCTGGCCTTGTAGTGGCAACTAGTAAGTATTTATCATTATCCTCAACAAATCTATATTTAAAATAATATAGATAACTCTCTGTTTCTTCATAAATTACTTCTATATTAGATAGAGCAGTTCTTTGAACGGGATCCCAGTTAATTATTCTTTTTCCTTTATATATTAATCCTTTATTATATAATGTTACAAAAACTTCTATTACTGCATCATTTAAACCTTCATCAAGAGTAAATCTTTCTTTAGAATAATCCAATGATAACCCTAATTTAGCCCATTGACTGCGGATAAAATCTGCATATTCTTTTTTCCATTCCCATGTTTGTTCAAGAAATTTTTCTCTTCCCAAATCGTATCTAGAAATGCCTTTTTCGCGAAGTTTTTGCTCAACTTTTGCTTGTGTAGCTATTCCTGCATGATCCATCCCTGGAAGCCATAAAGTATCATAGCCATTCATTTTCTTATATCTAATAATCATATCTTGCAATGTTGAGTCCCATGCATGTCCCAAATGTAATTTA
>JBAXYK010000124.1:0-3100 GCA_041670825.1 Bacilli bacterium
GGACATGGTTATAAAAATCTGTCTGTAAGTTATAACCAACTCCCTCACTTACTTCAGCAATTCCAATATCTGCTGATAAGTTGGTGATATCTCTAATAATTGCAGTTCCAACAATACATATTGCTACTAATAGTAATTGTGTGACTAAATCCTTTCCGACAAAGATATTATTAATTATTGAGGGCAAAGTAGATTCATTGTTGTCTTTTAATATTGCAAAAACCTTTCCAACAAAAAGTGGAATTAAACTTCTCAAATAATTAAGAAAAACTAATGACAATATTACAAGAAGTAATTTTAATAAATTCCCTTTGATATAACGTTTAAATATTTTGTATATTTCCACAAAACCACAACCTTTCCAGTAAAAATAAACTATTAAACAACTAATTAACCACTATTCGTAGTAAGTAAAGGAGAAATCTAGTAGATTTATTGTATCTCCGTCCTTAGCTCCGTTTTCTTTTAATGCCTTCTCTATTCCCATTTTTCTCATAGTAGAAGTTAGATACATAAATCCTTGATCATCAGATATATTAGTCATTTTATACAATTTTTCTATTCTTTCTCCCTTTATTACAAATTGATTTTGATTGATTCTTTCAATTATAAATCCAGGATCATCTTTCTTATATTCATAGATATGCCTAGAATCAACAACATCATCGTTAAATAAAGGAAACTCTGGTGTTTGATTCAATGTATCAGCAACGTAATAAAGTAAATCATCAAGTCCATTTTTTTCAAGAGCACTTATTGGGAAAACTTTATACTTATCACCATATTTATCTAGAAAACGCTTCAAATTTTTGTCAGCATTATCTTGATCCATTTTATTTGCTACTACCACCATCGGCCTCTCCATCAACCTCATTTGATAACTTTCAAGTTCGTTATTGATTACCTCGAAGTCTTTAAGAGGGTCTCTTTCTTCTGCTCCAGATATATCTAGAACATGTAATAAGATTCTACATCTTTCAATATGTCTTAAAAAGTTTAATCCTAATCCTTTTCCTTTATGAGCTCCTTCTATTAATCCAGGAAGATCTGCCAAAACAAAACTTCTTCCGTCTTTTACTTTAACAACTCCTATATTGGGGGATAATGTAGTAAAATGGTAATCTGCGATTTCTGGTTTTGCAGCAGTTACAGAAGCAAGAATTGTTGATTTGCCTACAGATGGAAATCCAACTAATCCAGCATCTGCAAGTATTTTTAATTCTAATGTTATATCAAATTCTTCGCCAGGCTCACCATTTTCTGCAATTCTTGGCACTTGATTAACAGAAGTAGCGAATCTAGCATTTCCTCTGCCACCTCTACCACCTTTGGCAATGAGCTCAGTTTGATTTTTTGTTTTTAAATCTGCGATAATCCTCCCAGAAGAATTATCAAAAACTATAGTTCCAATAGGAACTTTAATAAATACATCACTCGCATATTTTCCACTACAATTTTTACCTAGACCTTTTCCACCGTCTTCTGCAGTTATTTTTCTTTTATATTTGAAATCTAATAGAGTGGTTAATCCTGGTTCGGCTATGAAATAAACACTTCCACCACGACCCCCATCTCCACCACTTGGGCCACCTTTATCAACGTATTTTTCTCTTCTAAAGGCAATCATGCCATCTCCGCCTTTGCCTGCCTTTACTTTTATTTTCACTTTATCAATAAACATTAAATCATCACCTCTCATTTTTTATAATAAAAACCCCACAAAAAGTGGGGTTATAAGAAACAAATTAGGCTTTAGGATAAACAGAAACTTGAGTTCTTTCTTTTCCTAATCTCTCAAATTTAACAACTCCATCTACTAGTGCAAATAAGGTGTCATCTCCGCCTTTACCTACATTCATTCCAGGATGAATTTTTGTTCCTCTTTGACGATAAATAATTGAGCCTGCGCTACAAATTTGACCATCGCTTAATTTTGACCCCAAACGTTTTGAATGTGAATCTCTACCATTCTTGGTTGATCCAACACCTTTTTTAGAAGCAAATAATTGCAGATTTAATTTTAACATCATCAATAAACACCTCCTTTATCTTTCTTCAGTAATTTTCATATGCTTTGAATAACTTTCTTCTATAGATTCTAACTGAATCAAAGTTACCTTGGCAATAATTTGATTTATTGAGTCCTCACTAAATTTAACTAGTAAGTAACCATCATCAATTATATGTTCTGGCTTAATACCAGTGAATTCATAAATTGCATTAAGACTACCAACACTTATTGCACTAACTCCTGCGCAAACTATATCTTTGCCATATTCTGCATAGTCGCTATGACCACTAACAGTAATTTCTCTAATGAAATTATTACTATACTTTACTACTACATTAATCATTATGAATTGATTGATTCAATAGCAACTTTAGTATATGGTTGACGATGACCATACTTTTTACGGTAGTTAGCTTTAGCGCGATATTTAAATACAATAACTTTTTTAGCTTTACCTTGTTTTGCAACTTTGGCTGTAACTGTAACGCCTTCTAAATATGGAGTACCAACTTTTAACTTATCACCACTTAACATTAAAACCTTATCAAAAGTAATAGTGTCTCCTTCATTGGCTTGTAGTTTTTCAACAAATACAGTATCTCCTACTTGTACTTTTACTTGTTTACCGCCTGTTTCAATGATTGCATACATATTTAACACCTCCTGCTTTGGATTTAGACTCGCCATCAAGGTGCAATAAAATGCTTAGATACCTGTTTTGTGCGGTTGCAACCCTCCATTTGAGGTGCAACAAAGTGATTTTATCACATAGTAATATTTATGTCAATTATACTAGATAAAATAAATTATTTTTAATTTATAATATTCCATTATCTTTCAAAGAAAAATAATTGTCCTTGCCTACAATTATATGATCAATTAGTTTTATACCAATAATATCACTTGCTTTTAATAATTCTTTCGTAGTAGTTAAGTCTGAATTGCTTGGAAGTACATCACCTGATGGATGATTGTGAATAATTATAAGACTTTTTGCGTTATTTTTGACTGCCTCTCTAAAAATATCTCTAGGATGAACTATATGCAAATCCAAACTGCCAACAAAAAGTTTTGTACAGGCAATAATTA
>JBAXYK010000125.1:0-3075 GCA_041670825.1 Bacilli bacterium
TAAAAAGATCAATGCAAAAATTGATGTAAGAAAACTTCCGACTGTAAATGAATTAAAAAATAATCAAGTTCAAAAATATGTAGAGGATTTATATAATAGATCCACAAATGTTAGCGAGGATTATAGTGATGTTATTGATAGATTGCATAACTATGGAATGAGTGACGAAGCAATTATTAATGTATTAATTTCTAAAACATTCAAACTTCCTAAGATAGAAGAAGTAAAGAATGTTGAAAAAAGAAAAAGAAGTGAAATAGATACCGACAAGTTTATTGAAGATGGGACAATGACAAGAATAAGGATAGGATTAGGACAAGTTAACAAAGTAAAGGTATCAAATGTTGTTTGTGCACTTATTGAAGATGCAGGTCTTAAGAGCGAAGAAATAGGTAAGATTAATGTATTTAGGACTTATACTTTGGTTGATATTCCTACTAAAGGTTCTAAAAAAGTAATTGAACGTTTAAATAGATGTAAAATAAGTAAGCAAATGGTTAGTGCAAGAGTATATAGAATAGAGAAGTAATATTATAATATTTGTTGAATATATTTTAGTAATTGTGTATTATTAGCATGCATATATACACATGGGGATGTCATGGTTTCGACAGGGGTATGTAGGGCTTAGAACGCAGTCGAGTGGTTACGTAATAACCAAAGCCAATTAAATGGCAACACAAATTACGCTTACGCTGCTTAGTTTTAACTAACACATTGATGGCTCCGTTTTTCGGAGAGTAGCGTCGCTTGTTGATGATTTGTCTATCGTTATCAAACAAGTGTTATAAAGATGGGCTAAGCTGCTAGGATTTCTATAACTAGTGGATGAAAACTTCTAGAATAGTTATTAATGATTTTGTTTATTTGTAATTAATGATGAAAATAATAAATGGACTAAACTGTAGTGGGCTAGGTAAGACTGCTTTTGGACGCGAGTTCGACTCTCGCCATCTCCACCAAATAATTTTATGAATTAATGTATATGTGAATACTATCACTAATATTTAAATAAAGTAAAAGACACTTGTTAAGGTGTCTTTTATTTTTATAAATTCTTTTCTCTATTACTATTTTTTTCGTTAAATGCCTTTATTAATACCTCTATTATTTCTTTTTGATCTTCAGTTAAATTTCTTATGCTTTCGCAAAAAGTGTCATCACCATTATCATAGTTTTTTTTAGAGCTTGGAATTTGGTTATATTCTTTTGAGATTCCTAACATATAATCACTTGTAACATTAAAGTATTTGCAAAGTATTTCAAGTTTATTTTGAGAAAGAGGTCTTATTCCATTTTCTATTCTACAAAGAGTTGTTCTATCAATGCCTGTTGCTATTGAGACTTGTGTTAGTGATTTGTTCATTGATCTCCTTATTTTTTTCAAATTATTACTCAAAGCCCCCACCTCACCTTGTTGCCATACTAGCACAAAAAATTGCTTATTTGCCAAGAAAAGATAGCAATTAACTAAAAAGTGTTGACATAAATGCCAAAATGTTTTACTATTCAATTGTTAGTTGACACTAACGCCAACAACGATGTCAGAGAATCAAATCTTGATTATGACAACAACAATCAAATGCAATAATTATTAGTAAATATCTTAAAAGCTGTTGAAATATAAGGAGAAATTGAAAAATAATATTGATATAATATGATTTTTGACGTAAAATAAAATTACAAGTTTGTGTATTCTATATATTTACCATAAATTCATTGCTAAAAAAATTACCAATGTTACTAAGATATATTATTAAGCTGGGGTGAAGTTATGATAGTAGAGGTTAGTCAATTGTCTAGTTATATGCATAATCTCTTTTTGAGTTGGTCATTTGCAATGATTAAGTTTTTGAAATCCAGTTTATTTATTATAGATTCACCATATAATTCAGTTGAAGAAATTACAATAGTTATTTGTGCCTTGATTATTGTTTTTTTAATATTCTGGCTTGTTTTATTAAAGACTAATACTAACAATAGGCAAAAAAGTAATCTTGATATTCAAATAAAATTAAAAGAACAAATAGACTTTGATTCCATGCTAGGAGTTTATAATCGCGAAGCATTTTATAGATTTACCGAAAAATTGCTTATAGATAATCCAAAAATGGATTTTTCAATTGTATGTTTCGATATTTACCGCTTTAAATTATACAATGATTTGTTTGGAGTTTCTGCCGGGGATGAACTTTTAAAAAAAGTGGCAAAAGTTATTAAAGATAGTATTCCTAAGAATGCAACATATGGAAAATTTTATGCTGACCATTTTATTGCTTGCATACCTTCTAAGGCAATGGATTTCGATGCTTTAGATAAACAAATAAACAAAGTTATAAAAAATGAAAAATATGGATTTGATATTAAACTTAAGTTTGGCATATATAAAATCGAAGACAAGACTATTTCTGTTGATAAGATGTCAAAATGGGCTAATATGGCTTTGGATAAAATCAATGATAAAAAGGATGTAAATGTTGTTTACTTTGACGAAGAACTTAAAAATAGAATTCAAGATGAAAAAGATATTATGACAGATTTTGAACAAGCAATAAAAATGCACCAATTCTTGGTTTATTTGCAACCAATATATAGTATATCTAGAGATGCAATTGTTGGAGCAGAGGCACTTGTAAGGTGGAATCATCCATCAAAAGGATTATTGCTTCCAGGAAAATTTATAAGTATTCTTGAAAAAAATGATATTATAACTGAATTGGATTATTATGTTTGGGAAGAAGTATGCAAGTTTATCCAAAAAAGAAAAAAAGAAGGCAAAGAAGATTTATCAATTTCTGTCAATGTTTCCAGATTAGAATTATATGATCCAAATTTTGTTTCTAATATCAAGCAATTGTTAGATAAATATGATGTTACTCCTCAACAATTTAAATTAGAAATAACAGAGACTCTATATGCAGAAAGTCCCGAACAGTTTTTGGGCTCAATAGCAGAATTACAAAAAATGGGATTTCAGGTATTAATGGATGATTTTGGAAGCGGATATTCATCTTTAAATGTTTTAAGAGATTTACCAGTAGATGCAATCAAAATAGATTTGCGATTTTTAGAGAA
>JBAXYK010000126.1:0-3066 GCA_041670825.1 Bacilli bacterium
CCATGATATAATTCTTGCAATGCAGTTTTTTCATTAACAAATTGCATGATTTCATTTATCAAAACAGAAGTTTCCGTTTTACTTCTAAATAATGGGAAGTTCTTCTTTTTACATACATCAAGTAGCAAGGATGGACATTGCAATCCTCTTGCTATCAAAATATAAGGTATTCTTTCTCTTGTTAGAAAATCAAAACATCTTTCTTGATCTTCTTTTTTTAGTGTCTCAATAAATCTTATTTCTTTGAGTCCTAAAATAATTGGTCGCTTAAAATCTGTATAATCAAAATATCCAACAAGTTCTAGACCTGGTCTATTAAATTCTGCTGTTTCTATTTGCTTTTCATAACTAGATTCTTGAATATTCAATATCTCAAAATCGAATTTTTCAAGCAAAGTTTTTATATTTAAAGTCCCCTTTTTCATTAATTTACCTCGCCTCTATTTCTATGTTTAAATAATAATACAATTCTAGGGATAATTCCATTTATTATTCTCAAAAAAACTGCGATTATCAATATAACCCAAAACGCATCAATTGCAAGTATTGATCTAAAAGCAATAAATAATAAAGATAACGAGATAACATCAATAATGTAATCAACTATTGATGGTATCATCATCCAATATATTGGAAAATCAATATTTTTCTGAGTTATTTTCATTATTATCTTCAAGTATATTTTTACCATTATAACTTGGACAATAACTCTTACTAATAAAATAATAAGACTAAAAATTAACGAAAATATAAAAATATGAACTGTTTTTTGAATTTTTATTAATTCAAAAACATAATTAAAAAGCATAAAAACAACAATAGTACTTATCATATATTTCAGAAACAATTCCGAAACTTTGTTTGTGCTTATTGTAAATGACTTAAATCTCATTAGAATCTCCTTCTACTTTAATACTTTGTTTAAGTAATAACCCGTATAGCTAGATTTACACTTTGCGACCTCTTCTGGTGTTCCTGTTGTAACAACATTTCCGCCACCTTCTCCGCCTTCGGGTCCTAAGTCTATTATATAATCAGCGCACTTAATTATGTCTAGATTATGCTCAATAATTATCATGCTATCACCATTGTCTACAATTTTATTCAAAACAAAAAGTAGTCTTTTTACATCATCTGAATGCAATCCAGTTGTTGGTTCATCAAGAATATATAATGTCTTACCAGTTGATTTCCTTTGCAATTCAAATGCAAGTTTTAATCTTTGTGCTTCTCCTCCAGAAAGTGTTGTAGCACTTTGTCCTAATTTTATATAACCAAGACCTACATCATTCAATGTTTCTATTCTTCTTTTAATATTAGGGATATTCTTGAAAAATTCACATGCATTCTCTACTGTCATATCAAGAATTTGAAATATATTTTTGCCCTTGTATGTAACAGCAAGTGTCTCATCATTATAACGCTTACCACCACAATCTTCACAAGTTACATAAACATCTGGCAAAAAATTCATTGGGACTCTTATTACCCCATCACCTTGACATCTTTCACATCTACCACCTTTAACATTAAAAGAAAATCTCCCCTTGTCGTATCCTCTCATTCTTGCTTCTTTTGTTGAAGCAAAAAGGTCTCTAATAAAGTCAAAAACACCTGTATAAGTTGCAGGATTTGATCTTGGTGTTCTGCCTATTGGATCTTGTGAGACATCTATTAATTTATCAATGTTATCCATTCCAATTATTTTTTCATGTGCTAATGGTTTTACTTTTGTATTACCAAAATAATTAATTAATGAATTACCTAATATCTCATTAACAAGTGTTGATTTACCACTACCACTAACCCCAGTCACTACAACCAAACATCCTAAAGGAATCTTAACATTTATGTTTTTCAAATTATTCCCGGAAGCTTTTATAATATCTACAAACTGGCCATTACCTTTTCGTCTTTTTTGAGGAACTGCTATGCTCTCTTTTTTGGAAAGATATCTTCCAGTTATAGAATTTTCATTATCCATCACTTCTTGAGGAGTGCCTGCAGCAACAATTTCGCCACCATGAATCCCAGATCCAGGACCAACATCAACAATATAATCGGCTGCTAACATTGTTTCTTCATCATGTTCTACAACAATTAGTGTATTTCCTAAATCACGCATCGATTTTAATGTATCAATTAATTTTTGATTATCCCTTTGGTGAAGTCCAATTGAAGGCTCATCTAAGACATATAACACTCCTACAAGATGGGATCCAATTTGAGTTGCTAACCTTATTCTTTGTGACTCTCCTCCAGATAATGATCCCGAACTTCTTGCTAATGTTAGATAATCTAAACCCACATTTATTAAAAATCCTAGTCTTTCTTTAATTTCTTTTAATACTAAATGAGCTATTTCTTTTTGAGATATAGTTAAATCAATTTTTTCAAAATAATCTAATATATCTTTTATTGACATTGAAGTAACTTCATAAATGTTTTTATCGCCAACTCTTACACAAAGAGCTTGCTCATTTAATCTTTTGCCTCCACATACTGGACATGTTTTGTCATTCAAATAACCCCCATACCAACTTCTCATCATTTCTGATGTTGTTGATGCATAGAGTCTTTCAATATGGGTTTTTACTCCTTCTATATAAGTATTTCTATTCATTTTATTTCCTGAGCGAGTTTCTATTGAATATTTTATTGGTTTATCACTACCAAATAATATTATTTTCTTTTCATATTCACTTAAATGCTTATATGGCATATCCATATCTATATTATAGTTTTGACAAAGTATTTCAAACTCTTGCCATTCTATATTTTCAGATCCAACTATGTTTTTATAATAAAGTATTGCTCCTTTATTCAAACTCAAATCTTTATTGGGAATTAGCAAATCAATATCAACTTCTTTATTAACACCTAATCCATTACATCCTTTGCATGCTCCAATAGGAGAGTTAAATGAAAATAAATTAGGTTCTAATTTCCCAACAGAAAAACCACAATGAGGGCAAGAATAATTACTTGATAACAAAATTTCTTTACCTTTATTTTCAACAATTGCTAATCCCTTGCCCCAAGTAAGAGCCGTTTCTATTGAATCAG
>JBAXYK010000127.1:0-3050 GCA_041670825.1 Bacilli bacterium
TACTGCAAAACCAACAAAAATGCCTTTTATTGGAGAAGAAGTAAATTTATCAATCATCTTTTTGAGACGAGAACCTGCAAGTTTTTTAAGTCCATCTCCTAAAAAAGTTATTCCAAATAAAAAAATGCCAACTCCACCAATTATTGAGCCCCACCATGAAAGGGAAAATAAATCCATTTTTCGATTTCACCTCCTGTATATAATAGCAAAAACAATACCTAAATACTATATTAATTTTAGGTATTTGGAGCAAAAAAAGCAAAGTTTATAAGGAAGAGGTGAGATATGAGAAAATATTTTGTACCTCAATTAAATCACAAGGGGTGTGCATTGGCATGTATACAAATGATTATGTATATAAATGGAATCAACCTATCAAAAAAGAAAAGGAAAATTGTTGAAAAACTAACCAATATAATGACAATCTATGATATTGTGCAAGCATTAGAAAGATTTAATATTAAAAGTAAGGTATACTATAAAGAAGATTCAAATATTAAAGAAATCATTAATATATTGCCTGTTATAATACATTTTTCAAATCATTTTGCTATTTTATATGAGATAAGAAATGATAAATGTTTAGTTGCAGATCCATCAAAATTTCTTATCAAGAATATAGACTTGTCAAAAATTGAAAAAAGATGGAGTGGTTATTTTGTTAAATTCAGTGTTGTAGATAATAAATGGCAAGATATTTTTCAAAAAACAACTTTTGTTTTACCATATTTTATAAAATTTAATTTGTTTTATATTCTAATTATCTTTCTAATGTATATATGTTTTAGTAAACTCTAGGTTTTTAAAATGGTATTTGGTATAATTAGTTAGGTGATATAATGAAATTCAATATTTATTTCAATATAAATGGCTATAAAAATTTATATCGTTTCAAAAAAATGTTTAATTTGATAACTCAAGAAACCTTGTTTCATTTGCTAAAAGAAGGAAATTATGAAATTTCTGTGACTTTTTGCGATGATGAAGATATCAAAAATTATAATAAGAATTTTCGAAACATTGATAAATCAACAGATGTTTTAAGTTTTGCTTTCAATGACTATAGTGATAAAATAGTAGGGAAAGATATTCCAAATGATTTGGGTGATATAGTAATATCCGTTGAGACAGCAAGAAAGCAAGCAGAAGAGTATTCTCATTCATTAAAAAGGGAAATTTGTTTCTTGTATCTGCATGGACTATTGCATCTATTGGGATATGATCATACAAAAAGTCTTGAAGATGAGAAAATTATGTTTGATTTACAAGATGTTATTTTAAATAAAGTAAATATGAAGGGGTTAAAAATATGAAAGAAAAATTGATAAGTGCTGCGTTTGCTGCACAAGATAATGCTTATGTTCCTTACTCAAAATTTAAAATAGGAGCTGCAATTTTATTGAAAGATGGAAGAATACTTCAAGGTGCAAATATTGAAAATGCTTCTTATTCATTAACAATGTGTGGAGAAAGAAATGCTGTGTATAGAGCATATTGTGAAGGATATAAAAAAGAAGATATTGTTGCTCTTGCAATTACATCTAATTGTAAGCCAGTTGCTACACCTTGTGGGGCATGCAGACAAGTTTTATATGAATTAATACCAGAAAACACACCAATATATTTAGTAAATAGTTATGGTGATGAGATTATTACTACACCAAAAGAATTATTGCCATATGGATTTTCTAAGGAGAGTTTATAGCATGTTATTTAAGTCTGGATTTGTTGCTATTAGTGGTAGGCCAAATGTTGGTAAATCTACCCTTTTAAATAATATTATAAAGCAAAAAATAGCCATAATGTCACCTAAGGCTCAAACGACAAGAAATACTATACATGGCGTATATAATGATATAGATACTCAAATAATATTTATTGATACTCCAGGTGTACATAAACCCCATAACAAACTTGGGGAAATCATGAATGCATCTGCTATAGGTGCAACAAGAGATGTCGAAGCAATAATATTTTTAGTGAGTTCTTGTGATGAAATTGGTAAGGGCGATGAGTATTTATTAAATATTTTAAAAGATCAAAAAGCCCCTGTTATATTAGTTTTGAATAAAATCGATTTAATAAGTAAAGAAGAAATATTCTTAAAAATAGTTGAATGGAAGAAAATGTTTAATTTTGATAATATAGTTCCTCTTTCTGCAAAAAGTGGAGAAAATGTTGATGAACTACTAAAAATAATAAAAAATTTATTACCAGAAGGGCCAAAATATTATCCAAATGATGTGATTAGTGATCATCCAGAAGAATTTATTATGGCTGAATTGATTAGAGAGAAAATATTGCTACTAACAAGAGATGAAATTCCTCATTCTATTGCGGTTATAATTGAAAATATTGAGAAAAAAAGTAATGGTAAAATTGATGTCAACGCTTCAATAATTGTCGAAAGAAGTTCTCAAAAGGCAATAATAATCGGCAAAAATGGTTCAATGATAAAAAATATTGGAATAATGTCTAGGAAAGATATTGAACATTTGTTGGGTTCAAAAATAAATCTTGAGCTTTTTGTTAGAGTTGAGAAAAATTGGCGTAATGATTTTAGGTATTTGAAGGAATTTGGATATAAAGGAGAAAAATAAATGGCATCTATAATTGAAAAAGGTTTTATTATAAAAATCTCTCAATACAAAGAATTTGATGCTATCTTAACGCTTCTTTCTGAAAATGGGGAATTAATTTCTTTTAAAGGCAGGAGTATTTTAAAGCCGACAAATAAGAATTTTTATACTTGTCAATTATATGCAAAAGGAGAGTATTGTTTAGAAAATAGAACATCTTTATCACATATGTTTTTAAAAAACTCTTCATTAATAGAAGGAACATATGAGCTTATAAACAATACAAGTGCTTGTATTGTTTTAGGCTTAGTGGTTGAAAGCATACTTTTACTAGGAGATACCATTAATCCAGATGAAAGAATTTCGTTCTTTGATGGTGTTATTAGTGCTTTAAAAACAAGTAAAAATTACAAAACACTTTCTTTAATAATCTTAAAATATCTAATGGTTTATAGTGGAATAATTTTGGAA
>JBAXYK010000128.1:0-3047 GCA_041670825.1 Bacilli bacterium
AATATTATAGTCACTAATTGAAACCATAAAATAATCATCAATAAATTCATCTAGTCTACTATTAGACTTCCCTAACCCTAGTAATTTTGAACTCTTTAATTCTTCCTTACTGTACAATTTAAAATAATCCTTAAAGTGAAGATTAAATTGCTCTAGAAATTGCTCTTTCTTTCCACTTTTTATTTTCAAAGCAGCAGCTCTACCCTCATTAGATGGTAGTCTTTCAAGAGTATCCATAAATTCCTCATAATCATTTAAACGAAAATACTTAACATCTCTTTGACCATGATCTGCAGAAATTATAATTAAAGTCTTATCATTCATTCTTCTATATAATCTTCTTAACTTAGAGTCCATAATTGATAACAGTTTTTTTACTTGGTCACTTCTGCTTCCATAATGATGCATTGAATGATCTGGTTCATCATAATATGCGTAAATAAATTTTTTACCTTCTTCATTACCATATTTTAAAATGCGGTTAGTCATTTCTTTAAAAGTCTTTACTCCACCTTTTCTAAAGCTAGGATATATTTCATAAGTCTTTACTTTATCACTTAGTAGTTCACATAACTCTTTAGTAGGTAATTCTTCTTTAGCATCAAATCCTTTTACATCTTCATTTTTATAAAAATCATTCCCCATAAACATAACAATGTTTCTATTATATTTAGCAAAATATTGTTGCCATCCTAACCATCCTGTCTCATTTGGAGATTTACCAGTAAGTATTGAAGTAGTGGAAGGTACAGTACTAGAAGGATAAACACTAGTCATATCCTTAACTTTATAATCTTTGATAAAATTATCTTCTTTAAGATTATCTTTCATTATATATGTTCCCATACCATCTAGAATCATTAAAACAACAGTTTCATAATCTTTACTTAATTCTTCTAATAGTTCTTGACTAGGAGCATACTCACACTTTAATCCATAATGATTTAAAATAGCACTAGTCATATTTAGTGAACAATTATTATAGTCAGGATACACAACTTTTATATTTTCCATATTAATTTAATTCTCTCTTTCTTAATTCTATAATTTAGCATATTTTTCTAATGCAAAACAAACATTTGAAGCTCTATTTAAAGCATTATTAGAGTCTCTTGCATATTCCCAAGATTCTTTATAATTTTTAAAATGCTTAATATCTTTATAATTTATTAAAGCAAGAAACTGCTCAGGATTATCTGCATTATCATCATCAAAACTATTTGATAAATATATTTTTTCTCTAACTGAAACTACATTTGGATTATTATGCAAAACATGCTCCAGGTTAATAGAAAAATAGTATAGACGATAATTTACCTTAGCGATACTAGAAACGCTAAGTAGAGCCTCAATATTGGCTCTTTTGCGAATGTTACGATCCACTATTCTTTCTTTATTATAAACAATGACTTTATTTTTCAAAAACATTGCACTATACATCTTTGGTTCTTCAATTATTTTTTCATCTTCTATATAAGTGCCATCCAAATCTATAATATGAATTATTTCATCAATATCTTTTAAAGTTATCTTTCTTTTTTGTAATTCATAGTTAATAAATCCATGCATTCTTCTATGGATGTTATCTGGATAGCATTTATTATCACTTGTTGTATCGCTTTGAATGATAAAATAAGGGCTATGCTTTTCCTTTAGAATCTTTCTTACAACTCCTTCTAAAGAAACGCGATCACTTTTTCCTTCAACAATAAAAAGTACTAACTTATTATAGTTACTTCTCATCCTTACTACCTGCTCTTCTTAAAGATTTAGCAATAGAATATTGATCTGTAGCTTGATACAAATTCCCTTGCCCTAAGAAAATAGTTCTTAAATATAAATCTCTTAAATTATTATTGCCCTTAACATTCTTCATTCTTGTATAGCGATTAAGAGGGTCATTAGTAGTAAATACTATTGATTCTTTAGTTAATATTTCTAGAATCCTTAAATTATGAGAAGTGAATACTAGTTGACCTTGTCCACTATTATCAAATATTTCTAATAGATCCCCAAGTAAGTACTCAAAAACACCAGCATCAAACTCATCTACTGCTAGTAAAACATTCATATTATTATAAGCACAAATCAAAGCTCCAATAATTGAAATCAAACGTTTAATTCCTTGAGATTCATTTCTTAATGGCACTTTTTTATCTTCACGTAAAGAATAAAATTCTACCTCATATAAAGTAGTACCATTATGTGAAAGTTCTTTTTCTTCACTTATAATACTAAGTCCTGGAATTATTTCTGATAAACTCAAATTATTTTTAGCAATTTGTTTCTTTACTATTTCATAATCTTCTTTAATAAATTCATTCTTACTAAATAAATCTATTTTAATATTAGTAGGTTTAATATTGCTATGATCTAATGATTGCATAAGATAACTATCTAAATACATTGAACCAAAATTATAACCACTAATAATTATAAGATTAATATTTAAATTATATTTCAATAATTTAATTATCTTTGCTTCTTCACTTATAACATCTTTATCACTTAATATAATTGATTCAATTACATTATCATTAAACACTAAAGATTCATTTGATGTCTGACCATTAAGAATTGCTTTATTAAATACCTCAATATTTTTATTAACAATACACTTAATTCTATTTTTTGGTTTAATTGAACCATTTTTAAAATTAACATCAATGAATGTTGTTTCTTTTTGCCAAGATTTATCTATTAATGGTTTGAAAGTAACTCTTTCACTAACAAGTTGTGGCCCATTAGCAAATATTGAAAAACAGACATCATAAGTAATCAATGTTGTATATTCTTTACTATGATATACAAACTCATATTTCAAATTACTTTTATCTTTACCATATGTAACTTTCTCATGAGCATCACTAGAAAGCTTACCTTTACTTAAATCTTTAAGTATCAGAAGTGATTCAACAACACCAGTCTTACCAGAACCATTTTGACCATAGATTCCCATAACACTGGACTTATCATAATCAAATATTTGTTTCTTGATAAATTTTTCATCTTCAAAATTTACTCGTCCGTGTTCGATATTTTTGAAG
>JBAXYK010000129.1:0-3047 GCA_041670825.1 Bacilli bacterium
AGTGCTTGATAAGTACAATATTAATTTACAATTAAAATAACTTTTTCAAGAAAACAATATAGGTTATAATTGGGATGGTGATATTTATGGAAAAAAATGCATTTTATAGTGCAATTGATTGGAGAACAATCTTGATTGCTAAATATAAAGAATTATTACTTGATGAAGAACAAGTAATGGTTTTACTTATGTGCGACTATTGTTTATCTGATGGAGCAAAATTAGTTACTCCAGATTTATTGTGCTTAAAAATGACTCTTGATTTCAAAAAAGTTGATCAGTTGTTTACTGATTTAATGATAAGAGGCTTAATAAATATAGTTGAGGATAGCAATAAAAAAACTATAACTTCTCTTGATAATTTGAAAAAAATACTAATATCTAGTTTTATTGAAGAACACCTCAAGAATCAAAAGCCAGAACTTAAAATTGACCCAGATAGTCATAAAAATATAATTGGTACTTTTGAAAACAAATTTGGAAGACCACTATCTTTCATTGAAATTGAAACAATTAATAGTTGGCTTGATGAGGGGTACGAAATTGATAAAATAAACATGGCTCTTAATGAAGCAATAAGTATGAAAATTAAAAATGTTCGTTATATTGATAAGATATTATTAGAATGGAGACAACAAGAAGAAAAAGAAAAAGAAGGCTATACAACTATTAGCGATAAATGGCGAAGTGATATCGAAGAAACAAGAAAAATTGCTAGTTTAAATTGGATAGAAAAAAATGAGAACAAATAAAAAAGAAAGCATTTTAGAATATTTAAATGAAATACTTCCAGACGCTAAATGTGAACTGAATTATTCAAATATATATGAATTAATAGTAAGTGTTATATTGTCTGCACAAACAACAGACTCTTCTGTAAATAAAATAACGCCCAATCTTTTTGAAAAATATCCAACATTTTTTGATTTAGCAAATGCTCCAATAGAAAAATTAGAATACCACCTAAAAACATTGGGTCTTTTTAAAATAAAAGCAAGTAGAATCAAAGAAGTATCAAACATTATTTTAGAAAAATATAATGGTATTGTTCCAAATAATATTGAAGACTTAACATCAATAAAAGGAATTGGCAGAAAAACTGCTTCTGTTATTCTTGTCGAGTACTATGACATTGCGGCCTTTCCTGTAGATACTCATGTTCATAGAATTGCAATTAGATTAGGTATTGCTAAGAATACTGATAGCATATTGGTTGTTGAACAAAAATTAAGAGTTTTCTTTGAAAATTATGACTGGAAAAAACTTCATCATCAGTTAATTGCCTTTGGTAGATATTATTGTAAAGCAAAAAAACCATTATGTGAGATTTGCAAATTGAAAGAATTCTGCTCTTATTATAAAAAAACAAGGGATAACTAATCCTTGTTTTTTTTACTAAAATAAATGTCTTTTACTGTTGATATATAGTCTATTGTTAAAATATAACCTTGTTTCACTAAAAATCCTTTTTCTTCAAAAATACTATAAGGTATAGATTTTTTGGTGGATTTATAATATTCACCAACAATACTGGCATCTAGAATAAATATTTTATTTAAAAGCCTGAAATTTACTATTATAAAACCTATTCCTCCATGTTCAACCACTTTCAATAAGTGTTCTATTTGATGATTATGAATATTAGCTAAAGGAAAAGAAGTTTTATTCATTGTTTCTTTTGCTTCAAAATCTATATACTTACCCAAAAATATCCCATTGTAATCCGTTGTACTTGGCTGCTCAAAATAAGCCTCACATATTTTGCCAGAAATGTTTTTATCGTTAAACATTTTAACAACTCTTATTGGTGTTGGTTTTTTGTATATTAGTGCAATATTGTTATTCTTATAAAATTCGTTAGCGTTATTTATTTCTTCTTCGAACTTCATGCCTCTATTTATATAGTTAATGCTTGAAGAACATTTCTTCTCCTTTGTTGTTTCTTTTTTTATCATGTTAGGATATTTCATGGCTTTAAATCTCCTTTTTCAGCAAAAACAGTAATTACAATATTATTTTAACATAAAAATGTTCCAATATTATATCCTAATATTGCATTTAAATGATGGATGATGCAAAATATATATGCGGTTTTGGCAATCGCTACTTTTATAAGTAGAGGAAAGTCCATGCTCGCACTGACTGCGATGTCAGTAGTGATTGTGCTGGTTGAAAAAATAAGACCAGGTAAACGGAAGCGTTTAACGGCGGATTGATACCTAAATCTTTACGATATGGTTAAAATCCATAAAGTGCCACAGTGACGTAGCTCTAAGGAAACTTAGAGGTGGAACGTTGGTAAACCCCACAAGCGAGAAACCCAAATTTTGGTAGGGGAATTTTTAAGGAAGAAATGAATTTACTTAAAGAATGCTTTGCATAGATAAATGATTGCCCGATACAGAACATGGCTTATTAAATCGCAACTTAACAAAAGAGCTTACGGCTCTTTTATTTATTTATTCAATGCTTTATAATATTCACATGAGTTATGAGGTGTAATTAATAAATGAAATGGTTTACTAAAATGAATCTTCCAAATAAACTTACTGTTATTCGGATGTTAGCAGTAATTTTGATAATAATAATAGCGTTGCTTCCTTACCAAGCTTTGAATATTAATGTTGTTTCTTTTATATTTTTGGGCACAACTTTCTCTCTAACACGTATTTTAATATTTGTTTTATTCGCATTTGCTTCATTTACAGACTTTCTTGATGGAAATATTGCAAGAAAAAGAGGTATTGTCACTACATTTGGGAAATTTTTGGATCCTATAGCAGATAAATTACTTGTAAATGTACTATTTATAATACTTACTGTTTGGGGAGAAATTCCAATAATAGTCACTTTAATATTTATTATAAGAGATACCATTGTTGATGCTATTAGATTGATTGCTATTGATAAACAAGTAGTAATTGCTGCTAGCAAGCTGGGAAAACTAAAAACAGTAACTCAAATGATTTCTTTAATATTTGTATTACTCTTCATTCCCGGAAAATTAATAGTTGTTTATCTTGCTGGAATAATTTCGCTAATTTCTG
>JBAXYK010000130.1:0-3040 GCA_041670825.1 Bacilli bacterium
AAAAGGATTGTAGTTGAATCAGCGGAATTTAATGGTGTTCAATTGCGAAAGACTTCAAGAAGATTACAATTATTCTCAGAAGCCTCAAATAGATTCATAAGAGGAATAGATTATACTAGAGGTCAATATGCCCTAGACTTAGCAGCAAAATTATTAGTTAAATATGCAGATGCAAAGATTATTGAAGAAACAGTTTCTTATGGTAATTATGATTTTATTCCTACCAAAATTACATTATCAACATCAAAAGTAAATAAGGTTTTAGGAACAAATTTTACTACATTTGATATTGGAAGTGTTTTTGATAGATTAAAATTTAAATTTAATGAATTTGATGGCGTTTTTGTAGTAGAGGTTCCTAGCTATAGAAACGATATATTGATTGAGGAGGATTTAATTGAAGAAATAATTAGAATTTTGGGCTTTGAAAATTTAAAAGAAACAAATCCTCAAATTTCTACATTTGGTGGTTATTCTTCTATTCAACATAAAAGAAAAATTATCCGTGATTACCTAGTGTCTAATGGTATATATGAAGCACTAACATATACTCTTGAAAACAAAAAAAGTATTGGTGACTTTTGTGTTCTAGATGTGAATAAATATTGTGATTCAATGAATGTATTATCTCCAATGACTGAAGATAGAATGTACTTAAGAAAAAGTATAATCCCTTCTTTATTAAGATCAGTTAATTATAATAATTTTAGAAAAATAAATGATTTGAAGTTTTTTGAAATTTCTAAAATGTATTATAACAATTTGGAGCATGAGCATTTAGCAATTGCCTTAAGTGGGAATATCAATAGTACAAAGTGGCAAAAAAATAAAGTAGCAGATTTTTATACTGTTAAAGGTCTTGTGTGTGGTATTTTAGAATTACTTGGAATTGATGCAAATCGTTACAGCTTTATTAAAGTAGAGAACAATAATAAATATTATCATCCAGGCAGGAGCGCATATTTAGTATGTGGTAAAAAAGTTTTCGGTGTAGTTGGTGAAATACATCCTTTGATGGATAATAAATATGATGTAAAAAGCACAGTAGCATGTGAATTGGACTTAGATTATATATTTTCACTTAAGAGTTCATCTACGAAGTTTGAGTCTCCTTCACTATATCCTTCAATAAGTAGAGATATTGCTATATTAGTGAAAAGTGAAGTTCTTGCTATAGATCTTATAAAATGTATCAAGAAAATAGGAAAGAAAATGGTTTATAGTGCCGAAGTTTTTGATGTCTATGAAGGACAAAATTTGGAAAAAGGATATAAATCTATAGCTATAAATATTGTTTATCAAGATAAAGAAAAAACTTTGAAAGAAGAAGAAGTTTTAAAAGTTCATGATGATATTATTAAAAATTTAGAAGTTGCATATGATGCAAAACTGCGTTCATGAGGTTAATATGAAAATATCTAAAATAGAGTATAAAAAGCTTGATGAAGTGAATAAAATGCATAGATTTAAGCTTGAAGTGACTCCCAAAAGACAAAAAACGATATTGAAACCATTAACTTGGATGATATCATTTTCTGAAACACGTAAGAGACACCTAAAAATTAATCGAATTCAAATGGAAGGTTTGAAAAAACCTTATCTTCTATTATGTACCCATCATGCATTTGTTGATTTCAAGGTGACGACAATGGCAATATTTCCACATCGAGCAAGTTATGTGGTTGCTATTGATGGTTTTATTAATCGAGAATTGATTTTAAGAAATGCAGGAGGAATTTGCAAAAGAAAATTTACCAATGATTTAGTACTGGTCAAGCATTTAAAGAAAGTTGTTAATGAATATAAAGATATATTATGTATATATCCAGAGGCTAGGTATTCAATAGTAGGTACAAATGCAATACTTCCTGAATCTCTTGGGAAACTTTGCAAATATTTGGATGTTCCAGTAGTGGTTTTAAATATGCATGGTAATCATTTAAGTAGCCCAGTATGGAATTTACAAAAGCGCAACAATGATATTACTGCCGATATGACACAAATAATTAATCAAAAGGAAATTCGTGAACTTGATATTGATGCAATTAACAAGAGAATTAATGATGCTTTTATTTATGATGAATATAAGTGGCAAAAAGATAACAATATTATAATTGATAACCCTAATCGTGCCAAAAATTTGCATAAACCATTATATAAATGCTGTGAGTGTGGAAATGAAGAAGAAATGTCTAGTGATGGAATTTATTTGAAATGCAATCATTGTAATAGTTCTTGGGAATTAACAACACTTGGCGAACTTAAAAGAACAGATGGTAAGACAACTCGTTTTTCTCATATACCAGATTGGTTTGAATGGGAAAGAAGTGAAGTAAAAAAAGAAATTGAAAGTGGTAAATATAAGTTTGAAGAAGATGTTTACATCGATTCTTTACCAAACAGTAAAGGATTTTATAGATTAGGTATTGGACATGTAACGCATAACGAATTAGGATTTAATGTAATTGCCGATTTAGAAGGTGGTAATTTTCAGCTTTTGAAGGATCCTCTTTCTACTTATTCTATTCACATAGAATATGATTATTTTGGTAAGGGAGATTGTTTTAGTTTATCAACATTAAATGATACTTATTATTTATTCCCAATAAATAAGAAAAATATTGTGACCAAACTTCATTTTGCAGCTGAAGAGATGTATAAATATGTTAAGAATAAAGAAAAAGCTTAGAACTCATGTTCTAAGCTTTATTTTTCATAACTAGACTTTATTAAATCGGTATCAAAATCTATTGTTTCTAAATTTGCATATACTTGTTTATAAGATGAATCTGGGATTATATATGTTTTAGTATCGTTGTATAAAAGAGCTTTGTTAGATATTTTTAATGGAATTTCCACATAATCTATTATTTTATCTTTAGAATTTATCAAATTAGTGAAAGTTACTTTCAAAATGTTATTGCTAAATGAAACAGAATAGGAAAATTCACTATCAATAACTTCAAAATTTTCAGATGTCTTTTGAAGATTGCTATTAAACATTTCAATTAGTGAGGCTGCAATAGCGTCATATCCATTA
>JBAXYK010000131.1:0-3034 GCA_041670825.1 Bacilli bacterium
CGGGTAATCGTTCAAAACTAGCCCTAATCGTTCAATTGTTGAGTAATCGTTCAAAAGTAGTAAATAAAAAGAAAAAGAGACCAGCAAATAGCTTAAATTATGGCTACTACTGATCTTATTAAAACTGGGCGAAAGGAAAAATATCCCCATCCCCCCGGAAATTTTTTATGTTTGGTATTTTATCAAAACTTGTAATTCCATATGGCCGGGGTGGTAGGAATTGAACCCACATCAACGGTTTTGGAGACCGTCGTTCTACCATTGAACTACACCCCTATAAAATACTTATACTTTTTGCAAAGCATTAGTATTTTAACATTTAGTGATTATTTTTTCAATAAAATACTAGCAATTATCCAACTTTTCTAAATATTCTTCCATTACCTTGTCTAATTCCATTTTTTTATCATATTTTTGGACATCTATTTCATCCATTTTTCTTTGATCAGTATAATTTTCTTCTAAGTACATTAATTCTTCCAATTCTTCTATTTCTTTTTCAAGGGTATTTATCTTTGTTTCCAATTTTTCAATACTCATACTTTTATTTCTTTTAGGTTTTATTTCTTTTAAAAGTTCAAAATTGTCATTAATATGCTCTTCATCATCATTATTCTCAACATTATCACTTAAATTTAATTCCTTATTCTTGAGAGATAATTTAAAGTTACCATAATCTCCCTTGAAAACAGTTATCTCATGATTTTCAATAGAAATTATTTTTGTTGCTAATTCATCAATAAAATATCTATCGTGAGAAACAAAAATTATTGTTCCTGGATAGTCAATTAATGCACTTTCCAACACTTTCCTTGTATCCATATCCAAATGGTTTGTTGGCTCATCCAAAAGTAACATATCGTATTTTTTAGCCACTAATTTTGCAAAAGATAATCTAACTTTTTCTCCTCCGCTAAGATTATTAACACATTTATATACATCATCACTACTAAAAAGAAATGCCCCCAGTTGGCGTCTAACTTCAAAATTTGAAAAATATGGATATTCATCATGATAGTAATCAAATACTGTTTTTGTTGAAGATATTTGAATCTGATTTTGATCAATATAACCTATTTTTAACTCACGATGTTTAACTATTTTCCCAGAAATTTTTTCATACATTCCTGCAATAGTTTTAAGAAGTGTTGTCTTACCTGAACCATTAGGTCCAATAATTGCAACCTTATCTCCAAAATATACTGGAAAATTCAATTGATTATCTATCAGTGATTTATCATTGTATCCAAAGGTAAGATCCGAAATTGTCATTTGTCTTACTCTTCTATCATCAACTGTTTTTAGATTTAAATGTATATTTTTCTTACTATTTTTTGGCTCATCTATTTTATTTTCTAAAATCCTTGATAACTTTTTTTCTCTATCTTTAGCAAAACTAACTTTATTAGGCTTTGGTTTAAACTTTTTTATAAGTTCTTGTAAATGTTCAATCTCTTTTTGCTGTAGATTATATTCCTTTAGTTGTTGTTCGTATCTTTTTACTTTTTCCTCCAAATAAAATGAATAATTACCAGAATAAAAACTACTTGTTTTATTAGCTATATCCAAAACCAAATTACAAACGTTATCAATAAAATAACGGTCATGAGAAACAATGATTATTGATCCTTCATAGTTTTTCAAATAGTCCTCTAACCACTCTATAGTATTCACATCCAAATGATTAGTAGGCTCATCCAATATTAGAATATCAGGCTTACTCAAAAGAAGTTTTGTAAAAGCTATTTTATTCCTTTCGCCTCCACTAAAAGAAGATATCTTTCTATTATAATCATCCTTAGAAAATCCAAATTTAGATATCATTAAATCTATTAGAAATGGATAATTATATCCATCAGAAGCCATAAATAAATTTTCTAAATAGCCATATTTTTTTAAAAGGGCATCATCATTTGGATTTTTTCCAAGTTCAACAGTCAATTCTTTCAAATTTTTTTCCATTTCTACAACTTCTTTAAATGATAATAACATCTCTTGATATAAGGTATTATCAAAAGAGTTTATCATGACTTGGGATAAGTATCCAATGCTCTTACCGTTTGCAACACTAATATGACCTCCATCGATATCAATTTGTTTGAGGATCATTTTTAATATTGTTGTCTTCCCAACACCATTATTACCAATTATCGCTAATTTATCGCCCTTATTAATTGAAAAGCTGACATCATCAAAAAGAATTTCGCCTAGAAACTCTTTTTTTAATTCATTCACTTCAAGTAATGCCACTTTTCTACACCTCACTAAAAAAAACTAACCTCCGCAGAGGTTAGGTAATTATACTTTCTTCTTAATTGCCAAAACTACATCATTCACAGTTTGGAAATTGTTAAGTTCTTCATTTGTAAACTGAATATTAAATTTCTCTTCAGCTTGCATAATTATTTCAACCAAATCTAGAGAATCAATACCAAGTCCTCTTAAATCTGTATCGCCAGTTATCTCCTTGTCGCCAATCTTTTCTTTTAATAATTCAATAAAAACTGCTAAGTAATCCATAATGTCACCTCACGGATTGATTATAGCAAAAACTTGCTATTGTGTAAAACATTTTTATTTTTTCATTTAATTACGGATTAATTTGTTCTGATATTTGACTTGAGACATTTTGCCATGCATTTGTAAATACTCCATTTATAGTTCCACTTAAGGCTGCAAATATTCCTAATACTAGTATTACTCCAAGAATCTGTGCTTTAAACTCTCCCATTGAATCACCCCCTTTGTCAATCTAGCAAAACCCTTTGCTCTATAATAATTTCGCTGTTAGCATTCTTAATAACTTTAAATATTGGTTCATAGGAAAAATATATGCCATAACTAATGCTGGAAATATCTTCATTACTAAAATGTCTAATCTCAGCTTTGAGATTGTTTTTGACGTAATCTTTAATCTCATTATTAATCTCTCCCTCCTTTACTATAAAATCATTAATATAAGAAATTGATGAATATACTCTTGATAACGTAATTTGATATGATATTAAGTCGGTTGAAAATATCACAAATTGAA
>JBAXYK010000132.1:0-3017 GCA_041670825.1 Bacilli bacterium
CTTTTATTAATCCTTAGATTAATCCTTGGCTCCGTTTTCCTTCTTATTGTTTGTTATTGACGTTTATTTTAATTCTGTTTAGTTTTCAAAAATCTATGCTTCCCTCTTCGGTGCGCTTATTTATACTATCATTTACTTCAGCACCTGTCAAGAACTTTGTTTCCTTTTTTCAGCCTTTTTTCGACCTTTTCTCCAAACTTCTCCCCAAAGCGCTTCTCTATCTTAATATTTTCCTTTTTACTTGTCAATATGTTTTTTGTAAACGTTTACATTTTTTTGTTCTTGACAGAATTGAATCATGAAACTATAATCGTTTTCATAAACAGCGATTAAGACTAGTATCTTGTTAAATCCTTATAGCGAGTCATCAATTTTGGTGCAAGGATGACATTGTATTTACAAGAGAACGCACTTAGGAGTTTGGAAAGGGAAACTGTAAGTATCTTTCCACGTACATCTGCGTTAAAGATTAGAGTGCATCTTACAAAAGGTGAACTAAGGTGGTACCACGCTTATTTAAGGCGTCCTTAGGCTAATTACTATTAGCTAGGGATGCCTTTTTATTTATCCCTAGCAAAAAAACACTTAGTTTGGTTAGTTTGGGGGTAATAAACATGAAAAACAAAACTAAAGCATTAACTATTCTATCTTCTTTACTACTTGTCACAACCTCTTTGGTCGGATGTGCTGAAAAAAACTCTGCTGGAGACATTGACATGATTGTTAAAAAACAAAAACTTGTTGTGGGAACTAATTCTGAATATCCACCTTTTGAGTTTTTAACGTCATCAAGCGAATTAAAAGGCCTTGATATCTCAATTGCAAAATTAATTGGTGAAGAAATTTCTAAAGTATATGATACAGACATCACTGTAGAATTTTCTGATATGCCTTTTGATGGGCTTGAAGGAGCACTTCAAGCAGGCAAAATTGATTTTATCGCCGCGGCATTTTCTAAAACACCAGGTCGTGAGGAAGTTGCATTGTTTTCTGACATCTACTATCAAGCAAAAACAGTTTTGCTCGTGAAAAATGATACAGACTTTGAAACAATGGAAGATCTTGCAAACAAAAAATTAGGAGCACAACTATCCACTATTCAAGAAAGTTTTGCTATTGATGCAACCGGAGATGAAAATCTTGTTAAAGCATTATCATCAATATCTACACTAATACTTGAGCTATCAACCAATAACATTGATGCAATTGTTATTGAAAAACCAGTAGCAGAAAGTATCATTAGTTCAAATAGCAATTTAAAAATTATTGATACTATCGCTTTTGCTGATGATGATGGATATGGATATGCAGCATTAAAAACTTCTACAAAATTAATTGAAATAATTAATAATGTAATAGAGGATTTAAAATCAACAGGGAAAATTGATCAACTACTAATCGAAGCTAGCGAGGCAACAGGCGAATAAAATGACACTCGACTTCTCTTCAATAATCAAATTTCTCCCTCTTTTTGGAAAAGGAATACTCGTAACCATTGGGCTTGCTATTTCTACTATAATAATAGGAATACTACTTGGGACTCCTTTATCATTAATGCTTCTAAGCAAATCAAAAGTTCTTAAAAGAATTGCAAAAGTATATGTTGATATAGTTAGAGGAACTCCTCTTTTGTTACAATTATATATTTTTGCTTATGCTCTTCCTCTTAGTTTTAATATATCATTAACATCTATTCAAGCTGGCATAATAGCCCTTGGTTTAAATAGTGCAGCATATGTTTGCGAAATAATACGTTCGGGTATTCAGGCTGTTGATAAAGGACAGCTAGAAGCTAGTAGGGCTCTTGGGTTAAGCAAATGGAAGACCATGCAAAAAGTCATACTTCCACAAGCCATAAAAAATGTATTACCAACACTTGGTAATGAATTTGTGACTGTTGTTAAAGAATCATCCATAGTTTCTATTGTTGGAATAAGTGATATCATGAGGATTTCAGATCAAATTAGAGCCTCTACTTGGAGGGTCTTTGAAACCTTAATATTTGCTGCAGTTCTATACTTCTTCATAACAAAAACAATTTCCTTACTTATTAATCGTTTTGAAAGGAGATTGCATAAAAATGGATAACATCTTAATTTCAATAAAAAACTTGAACAAGAGTTTTGAAGATTTGAAAGTATTAAATGATATTAATCTTAATATTAGAAAAGGAGAAATATTAGCAATAATTGGACCTTCAGGAAGTGGTAAGTCTACTTTATTGCGTTGCATAAACTTATTGGAAATACCTACAAGTGGTGAACTATATTTTGAAAACTTAAATTATTTTGGCAAAGAAGATAATAAGTATAAGGTTAAAATAGATGAAAAATCACTCAATGTTTTGCGCAGTGGTATGACTATGGTATTCCAATCATTTAACTTATTTAATAACCTAAATGTTAAAGATAATATTAACCTAGCACAAATCGAAATATTAAAACTATCTCTTGAAGAAGCTACAAATAATACAAAAAGATTATTGGAGAAAGTCGGACTTTTAGATAAATTAGAGTCAAAAATTGCTGCACTTTCTGGTGGTCAAAAACAAAGAATCGCTATTGCTAGAGCCTTAGCACTTAAACCTAAAGTAATTCTTTTTGATGAACCAACTAGTGCCTTAGACCCAGAAATGGTAAAAGAAGTCCTTCAAGTAATTAAAGGCTTAGCAAGTGAAAACATTACATTGATAATTGTTACTCATGAAATGGGTTTTGCTAAAGAAATAGCCGATAGAATTATATTTATGGATGAAGGAAAAATTTTGGACGAAAATGAACCCCAAGAATTATTTGCCAATCCCAAAAATGAAAGATTAAAGAATTTCTTAAAAGCTATATTATAAAAAGTGAGATTTATTCCTCACTTTTTTTATAAATATCTATGCATAATGTAAGTATCAAAATACCTGTTATCTATCTTCAAATTTTTCTTATAGGTCCCAATTGTTTCAAAACCCCACTTCTTATATAAGTTTATTGCTGTAATATTATCAGTTCTTACGGATAAAGTTATTA
>JBAXYK010000133.1:0-3016 GCA_041670825.1 Bacilli bacterium
AGGAACGAGTATATGGATGGAGAGGGAAGTTAAATAATTCTTCAGACTCTGCCAATTCTACTATTCTTCCTTTATGAATAACGGCAATTCTATCAGAAATAAATCTTACAACAGATAGGTCATGAGCAATGAACAGATATGTTAGACCTCTTTCAATTTGGAATTGTTTTAAAAGATTCAAAACTTGGGCTCTTATAGAAACATCAAGTGCTGATATTGGTTCATCAGCGACGATAAATTCTGGCTCCATTACAATTGAACGGGCAATACCAATTCTTTGTCTTTGACCACCAGAGAATTCATGAGGGTAACGTGTTATGTGTTCTGGTAATAATCCAACACTTTCCATAGCCTTAGTTACCTTACTTAAACGATCTTCTTCATTTTTATAAAGATGAAAGTTATATAAACCTTCACTCACGATATAATCAACAGTAGCTCTTTCATTTAAGGAAGAAGCAGGATCTTGGAATATCATTTGAATATTTCTAATTACCTGACGGTCTTCTTCTTTTGAAATTTGACCAGAAATTTTCTTTCCTTTATAAATAATTTCGCCACTTTCCAATTGGTTTATGCGAACAATAGCTCTTCCAATTGTAGTTTTTCCACTACCAGATTCACCAACTAGAGAAAATGTCTCTCCTTTGTAGATATCAAAACTACAGTCATGAACTGCGTGGAATTTTTTCTTTCCTTGTTTAAATACTATATTAATATTTTTAAGTGATAAAACAACTTCATTGCTATTTGACATCATCCATCACTCCTTCCAAATTAGCTTTCGCTGCCATTTTTATATGAAGGTCATGAATTATTTTTGGTGACTCAATTTTTGGAGCTCTTGGGTCTAAAAGCCAAGTCTTTGCAAAGTGTGTTGGAGTTACTTCAAACATTGGAGGTTCTTCAACAAAATCTATTTTTAAAGCATATGGATTTCTTGGTGCAAAAGCATCACCTTTTACTTCATTGTATAGTGAAGGAGGTGTTCCTTTTATTGAGAATAATTCAGATCCTTTTTCTGAAAGTTGTGGTAATGAAGATAGAAGAGCCCAAGTATATGGATGTTTAGGTTCATAATAGATTTCTTCTACTTTACCAATTTCTACTATTTGACCAGCATAAATAACTGCAACACGATCTGCAACAGAAGCTACAACACCTAAATCATGTGTAATATAAATAGTTGTAAATCCAAATTCTTTTTGCAAATCCTTAATTAATTGGATTATTTGCGCTTGGATTGTAACATCAAGTGCAGTAGTAGGTTCATCACAAATTAATATTTGAGGTCTACATGCTAATGCAATAGCTATAACAATCCTTTGTCTCATTCCTCCAGAATATTGAAATGAGTATTCATTAAATCTTTTAGCAGCATCAATAATTCCAACTTTTTCCATCAAACTTATAGCTTCTTTTTTAGCTTCTTCATTTGATAGACCTCTATGTTTAATAATTACTTCTGTTATTTGAGAACCAATAGATCTAATAGGATTCAAGGATGTCATTGGATCTTGGAATACAGTAGCAATTCTCACACCTCTTATTTTTTGCCAATCTTTATTCAATTTTATTTTTGCTAAGTCAATTGTACAAACGGCCTTAATATTATCTCCTTTAATTGGTAAAACATAATTCTTATCAACAGGAGATACTTTGAAAGTAACCTTAGCAATTAAACGATCAATTTTTTTATCTGTTAATAATATGTTATCCTTTATAGCTCCAGAGAAAATCTTTTTTAATTTGAAGAAAGCACCAAACTTTTTAAAGAATGGGAATCTATCTATAGAACACATTAAATCTACTGCAAGAGTATTAAGTCTTTCAGGAGTGTTTAAGCTCTTTGCCTCTTCGCTTGTACATGATTTTAAGGCTTCTAATAATTCCTTTTTAATTTGATTATAGAAATATACATCTAAAGGATCAACATGAACATTTGTATCTTCAAGTTCTTTATTATGATAAATAATTTTACCATGTGAAATAACTCCGTTTGATTCAAGCATACCAGTAAATGTTTTTGTTAAGACTGATTTTCCGCTACCAGATTCTCCAACAATAGCAATATTTTCTCCCTCATATATTTCCATTGTAATATCTCTTATTGCGGATAGTATTCTAGCACGAACGTTAAATTTAACATCTAAGTGACGAATTGTAAGTAATTTTTTTCTTTCCATTTTCAATTACCTCCAATCTAAATCATATGTGTCTTTGGATCTGAACTGTCAGCAAGATTTTGTCCAACTACATAAAGTGATATAGTGACACATGCTGCTACAGCAACAGGAATCCAGAATACATATGGTTTTTGGTCCATCCAAGTTGCATACATCTGAATCATTCTTCCTAATGATGGAGTGCTAGCATCAATACCAACACCAATATAGGATAAGAAGACTTCATATGAAATGTAGGATGGTATTTCTCTTGATAAAAGAGTAACAATAACAGATGTTAAATAAGGGAGAATGTTTCTTGTGACCATTCGAGGAATAGAAGTTCCTAGGCATCTAGAAGCTAAATTGTATTCACGGTCACGTATAATAATTACTTGAGTTCTAATAAAATAAGCAATTCCAATCCATCCAGTAATGGTCATCGCGGCAACTAATTGCCAGAAGCCAGAACCAGCTATGTACATAAATACGGTTACAAATAATATAAATGGTACATTGGAAATAATGTTATATACTTCAGTCATAATTTTATCAACAGCTTTTGAATAACCCCAGAAAGCACCAACAACAACACCAACACTCATGTTTATTGCAGAGGCCACAAGTGCGAGTACTAGAGAAGTTCTTGCACCAGCCCAAATAGCTGAAAACAATGAGTCTCCTTGATGGTCAGTTCCAAATATGTAGAAGATTCCATCAAATGTTGTTCCTGGAGGCAATAGGTGTAAGTCCCCATTATTGATATTAGGAGCATCAGTAGTGTAGCCAGAAACTAAAGGATTTATAAATGATAATAATAGTATAATTATCAAAATTCCTAAGGCTACATA
>JBAXYK010000134.1:0-3007 GCA_041670825.1 Bacilli bacterium
CTAATTTTTCCTTTAATGAGTCTGCAAATTCCTTTAAAAATATGAATACACCTTTGTCAGTTTCAAAAACTCCATACTCATAATTAGGATTTAAACAAATGGCAAGATTCGCAGGAATTGTCCAAGGAGTTGTTGTCCAAATTATGAAAGATTCATCTCCATCAAGAAAAGCATTTTTCTTGGAAACTTTGAATGCTACATAAATTGAATAGGAAGTTACATCTTGGTATTCTATTTCCGCTTCTGCTAGTGCAGATTCACTAGATGGTGACCAAAATACTGGTTTTTTACCTTTAAAAATTAAACCAGACATTGCCATATCAGCAAAGACTTTTATTTGTACTGCTTCATAAGTATGTTGCAATGTCATATATGGATTATCAAATTCACCTAAAACCGCAAGTTTCAAAAATTGATTCTTTTGTTTTTCTACTTGCTCCAATGCATATTTTTCACATAGTTTTCTATATTCTACTATATCTATTTCTTTCCTATTTATTCCTTTTTTCTGCAAAACAGTTTCAATTGGTAATCCATGAGTATCCCATCCTGGTATAAATGGTGTATAAAAACCAGACATGCTTTTATATCTAATAACAAAATCTTTTAAAACTTTGTTCATGGCATGTCCACAATGAATATCGCCGTTTGCATATGGAGGTCCATCATGAAGCATGAATCTAGGCTTACCAAAATTCTTTTTTAGAATCTGATTATATAAATTCATTTCATTCCATCTTTTTTGAAATTCTGGCTCTTTTTTAGGTAAATTACCTCGCATTTCAAATGAAGTCTTTGGCATCGTAAGTGTATCTTTTAATTCCATTTCTATCATCCCTTCATAAATAAAAAAAGTTCCTAATATAGGAACGAAAAACCGTGGTACCATCCTAGTTCGCGAAATAAATCGCGCACTCTATAAAGTGTTAACGCCACTAACGAAAATTCTTACTGATTTCAGAATTCTACTCTGAAGTGATGGAACAATAGTTAATCAAAGGTTTTTCACCAAACAACCACTCTCTAAATGAATTGCTACATTCCGTATCTTCATCAACGATTTTCAATATTACTTAATTCTAAAATTAAGATAGGAAAATTTTGGCATACATCTTCCTATTTGTCAATCAATTATTGATAATATAGTATTAATTTACTAGAAATTTCTTCTAAGCGAATTATCAGGATTCTCATTTCTAATTGTTGGACTAAATATAAAAGTAGAGTTATTAATTCTTTTTACATCAGCCTTTAAAGCATATGCGACACCACACAGAAAATCAATTATCCGTGTAGCACTATGATTTTTAGTATCATTCCTAATTAGCACCTCTAAGTTAACAATTACAACATTACCATTCATTATTTCCTTCGAAATTTTTTCCGCCTCTTCATAGGCAGCTGGAGTGTATATAGCAGCACCTAGCAAGCTAGAATCATTAAATTGCTTAGCATAATTTTGATTTTTAGCATTATCTGAATTAGAAAAATCATACTTGTTTTTTGATGAGGTAAAATCACTAAAGTCATCATTAGACTGAACTACCGGGCCTCTTGGAGTTTGAGAGTTATTTCCAAAATAAGGCTTCTCTGTTTCTGTTGTCTTAAGCATATCAGATAATGAATTCTCTTCAGTAGGAAACAAAAATTTCTTTAACTTATCACCAGCCATATAACTCCCTCCTTTCTAATGATTTAATTTCAAACTACTCTGCCCTTTTTTTCCTTAAAAATGAAGGTATTAAAGTAGTATCTTCTATATTAGGTTCTTTATCATTCTTCTCATCTAAATTTTCTATTTCTGGCTGTTGTTTAACAGTCTTTAATGTACTTGGATCAAGCTTTGAGATTGTATTATTAATTTGCGAAGAATTCGTACCTCTTGCTTGATTGTTACCATAAATTTTATTCTCAATTCTATGCATATCAGATCCAATAAATTCTGTTGCAATAACAGTTACAAACATCCTATCACCAAGCGACTCATCATATGAAACTCCAAATATTACATTTATATCGTTGTCTCCGGCTGCACTTCTAACAATATCAACTGCATCATTGGCATCAACTAATGTCATTGATGATCCACCAGAAACATTTACTATTGCATTTTTTGCACCTTTAATTGAGGCTTCAAGCAAAGGAGAAGAAACCGCAGCAGTTGCCGCATCTCTTGCCCTGTTGTCTCCATCCCCATATCCCATGCCAATAAGTGCAGTTCCTTTATCTTTCATTATGTTATAAACATCAGCAAAATCTAGATTGATTATTGAAGGTTTTAATATCAAATCTGTAATTGTCTTAACAGAATGGCATAAAACATTATCGGCTTCTTTAAAAGAATCTCTAAGTGGTATACCACCACTCATTTGCAACAGTTGATCATTAGAAACAACAATTAAGGAATCAACATAATTACGAAGTTTTTGTAATCCTTCCACCGCATTTGCATTTCTTATTTTGCCTTCAAAATTAAATGGACGTGTAACAATACCTATAGTAAGTGCTCCTAATTCTCTTGCAATTCTTGCTATTACTGGAGCAGCACCAGTTCCAGTGCCGCCACCCATACCAGCAGCAATAAACACCATGTCAGCACCTCTAAGATTATTCCTAATTGTATCTTCACTTGCCTCTGCCGCTTTAAATCCTACTTCTGGATTAGCACCAGCACCTAATCCCTTAGTAATTTCATAACCAAGAGGAAATCTATTTTGGCATTTTGAAACAAATAGAACTTGAGCATCAGTGTTGGTTACCCAAAACTCTACTCCTTCTATATTTTCATCAATCATTCTATTAACAGCATTGTTTCCACCACCGCCAACACCAATAACTTTTATGTTAGCTACATATTCAGATATCGAATTTTCTTTATTATCCATAACAATTCCTCCAGCCTCTAAACATTGCTAAGTTCGCGTTCAATTTTTGAAAATTTTTCAATGTAAGAAATTATTGCACCAAAGCAAGCATAGTAACTTGCATCATTGCCACCTACAACAGC
>JBAXYK010000135.1:0-3003 GCA_041670825.1 Bacilli bacterium
AAGCTTGATAAGGGATCATACATTGAAGCTACATATACTTCTTCTAATGAAAGGTATAATTTGCTTTTTTATAATTCAAGTACAGCCTATGGACTAATATATAAAGATAAAGTCAATGAGGGCAATATCCTTTATGATAGTTTAGGTCAAAAGTTTAGCTGGGATGATTTGAATCAAGGCGATATATTAGGAATTTATTATGATGGATATATGTTATATGGGAGTGAGTTAATAATTACTAATCCATATTACATTTACGTAAAAAATAAATAATAAGGAGTGGGTATTTATGAAAAAGAAAATATTTATCATTACATTATTATTACTATTAACTTCTTGCAGTGAAAAAGAAAGTTATTTATATAAGAAATATGGTCAAATAATTGAGGTTTCAAATGAATATATTGTTTTAGATGATAAGAGTTTTTTAACAAATCAAGTTATCATCCATACAAACATTAAAAATACTTTTGAAAGTGGAGATTTTTTAGAATATTATTTTGATAAAGAAATTGAATATATCAATTCTATTCCAAATATTTATGTGACTAAATTAGAAAAAATTGATAATCCAATGGGAGTTGGTATATTTAAATATACTACCATAGACTACTTTTATAATTTAAAAGAAACTAATACTTCAGGTAGGGGCGTTATTGATGAGTATTATGAACTATATGATTATGAAGGTAAACATATTGCTTGGGATAGTTTAGCCGAAGATGACTTGCTATTAGTATATTATAGTGGATATATGCAATATGGAGGAATAAACAAATATAATCCATATTATGTTGCAAAATGTGAATAAAAAAATACTTGTTAATTCAAGTATTTTTTTATTACTCTTTTACGATTTCAACTTTTACAACTCCTGGGACTTCTTCTTGAAGAATTATTTCAACACCATCACCAATTGTTGTATCTTGTAAAGCACAATCAATACATGCTCCACTCATTTTTACATAAACCACACCATCTTCATAATGGTGAAACTCTATATCTCCACCATCTCTTTGAATAAATGGTCTTATCTTATTTAAAACGGCAATTATTTGTTTTTCAATGTCTTCCATTTTTTCACTTCTTTCTTCATTAATATATTAATAAGTAATAGAACCCTAATGCAGTGATTATTCCTAGTAAAAGACCAGCAATTACTTCAACACCTTTGTGGCCTAATACTTCTTTCATCTTCATTAAATATAATTCAGAGTTTGATAATTTAACTTTTTCATCTTCTTTTAAATCTTTAATAAGTTGTTTTGTAACTTGAATATTTTTCCCAGCATAATAGCGGATATTCATAGCATCATAAGAAATTACAAGCATTAAAACTGCAGCAATTGCAAATAATGTTGAATCAAATCCTTCAATAATTCCAACAGCAGTAGCAAGACCAGACATTGCACTTGCATGGCTAGAAGGGAAACCTCCAGTTTCGTATATTAATTTCAAGTCAAATTTACCAGTTCTAAACCAGTAAACAAAAGGTTTTAAAAACTGAGCTAAAAGATTGGCACCAACAGCAGAAACAATAGGATATAAACTGGATAAAATATTAACACCTCTTTCCGCTAAATGATTACATGTGTTATAATATCATAGTTAGTAATTAAGTTAAAGTAAAGTGGTGATAAAAATGACAAAATACAAGATAGGTGATGTTGTAAAAGGCGAGATAAGAGGTCTACAACATTATGGAGCTTTCGTGCAAATTGATGAAAATCTTGTGGGTTTAATCCACATTTCTGAGATTAGTGAAAGATTTGTTAGAAATGTAGAAGATTATTTTCAATTAGGAGATATTATCACTGTTAAAATAATAGATTTAGATGAAAGCCAAAACCATGCAAAATTAAGCATCAAGCAATTACCAGATAGCGATAGAATAGGTAAAAAGAAAATGGGTAATAATTTTTATCGTAAAAGAAAATATGTTAATGATAAGGTAGATTATTTTTCGGCTTTAGAAGAAAGTACTATGGAATCTTTAAATAAATTATATGGTGAAGTTAATGAAGGTATAGTTAAAATAGATTATTCGCATGCAAAAATAGTTTTAAATTTTGATCAATATCAAGAAAAAATAAATGATATTCATGAAAAGATGCACAATAAAGATATAGAAGGGAAGGAATATTTAGGATGGTTAGATTTACCATATGATTATTCTGAAAAAGAAGTTGCTTCAATTTATGATGTGTCAAATACTATTAGAAATAAATATGATACCTTGGTAGTTTGTGGTATTGGGGGTTCATATTTAGGGTCTCGTGCTGTTATTGAGGCGATTAATGGATTATATAGTGATGATAAGATGAAAATTGTTTATTTTGGTAACACTTTTTCACCTACTTATACTAGTCAAGTATTAGAATATTTAAAAAATCGCAATTTTATTGTAAATGTAATATCAAAATCAGGTACAACAACAGAAACAGCGATTGCTTTTAGAATGTTAAAACAATTACTTGAAAGTAAATATACTAAAGATGAAGTTAATTCTAGGATTATTGCAACAACAGATAAAGATTCTGGACTTTTAAGAAAACTTGTTGAAGAGAATTGTTATCAATCATTTGTCATACCATCTAATATTGGTGGTAGATATAGTGTCTTTACTCCAGTTGGACTTTTACCTATAGCAAGTGCAAATATTGATGTTTATGATTTCTTACTTGGAGCAAAAAAAGCCTATAAAGATTTATTAGATTCAGATTTAAAATCTAATCCTGCATATCAATATGCATTAGTAAGATATCTTCTTTATAAAAAGGGTTACGCAGTAGAAACACTAATCAATTATGAACCTCATTTTGCTATGCTTGCAGAGTGGTGGAAGCAGTTGTTTGGAGAATCAGAGGGTAAGCAAGGTAAAGGACTTCTTCCAGATAGCGTAATTTTCTCTACAGATCTTCATTCTTTAGGTCAATTTATTCAAGATGGTTCAAAGATTATGTTTGAAACAATTTTGAAATCAAGAAATTCTCAATTTGATGT
>JBAXYK010000136.1:0-2996 GCA_041670825.1 Bacilli bacterium
TATACATATTTGCATATGTCCCTCCGCGTTTTAATAATTCTTCATGTGTCCCTATATCTTCGATTCCATCTTTATTTAAAACAATTATTTTATCAGCATTTTTTATTGTTGTAAGACGATGAGCTATTATAATACTTGTTTTATCTTTTGATAATTCTTCAAATGCTTCTTGAATTTGATGCTCAGTAACATTATCTAATGCTGATGTTGCCTCATCCAAAATTATTATTGAAGGATTTCTTAAAAATAATCTTGCAATAGCAATTCTTTGCTTTTGTCCCCCAGATAATCTAATACCTCTTTCACCAGTCATAGTATTATAACCATTTTCTAATGACATTATGAAATCGTGGATATTTGCTCGTTTTGAAGCAAGTATTACCTCTTCATCAGAAGCATTTGGTTTACCATATAAAATGTTTTCTTTAATTGTTCCCCAAAAAATGAAAACATCTTGTTGTACATGCCCTATTGCACTTCTTAAAGTATATAAATCATAATCTTTTACATTAATACCATCTATTAAAACTTCTCCACTGTTAACATCATAAAACCTGGGAATAAGCTTAGAAATAGTAGATTTTCCAACTCCAGTTTCTCCTACTAATGCAACCATGCTTCCAGAAGGTATCTTTAAACTGAAATTGTTTAATACATGATCATCTATATTTTTATAATTAAAGTTAACATTTTTAAACTCAATATTTCCAATAAAATCATGTTCAGTAATTGGCGCTATTGGATTACTAATACTAGGCTTAGTTTCCATTACAGCATTAAATCTTTCAAATCCTGACCAACCATTTTGTATTGTCTCCATGGAGTTTGATAATCTATTTATTGGAGAAACAAGAAAGTTTATGTATAAAAAGAAAGTAAATAAATCTACATAATCTATTTTGCCATAATATACAAATAGACCACCTGCAACTAATAATGTTAAATTAGCAATATTAGTAAAAAAATTAATGCCAGAACCAAATAATCCAATTTCTTTAAATGACATACTTCTAGCTTCTTTAAAATCTTGGTTTATTTCTTTAAATTTATTAATTTCAAATTCTTCATTACTATATGCCTTAGTTAGATATATACCGCTTAAAGAATTTTCTATCTTCGATATTAATTCTCCTTGCTCTGTTCTTACTTTTCTAAAACTTGCCATCATCTTTCTTCTTCTACTAATAGAATAAACAATCATCATTAAAATTATAACAAATACTATTAAAGTTAAAGGGAAACTAGTAAAAGACAAAATAATAAAACTACCTATAATCATTATTATTGAAATAAAGATATCCTCAGGAGCATGGTGAGACATCTCACTTAAGTCATGCAGGTGCGATGTTAAATTTGCAAGTAATTCACCTGTCTTCTTATCATCATAAAACTGATAATCTAGAGTCTCCAATTTTTTGAATAAATCCTCTCGCATATCAGTTTCAATTCTTATTCCTAAAACATGACCAAAATACCCTATACTATAGGACAAAAAGAAACGTAATATATATAAACCTAATAGTATTATTCCCATTGTTATAAGTTTATTAATTTCTTTATTAGGTATAACATTATTTAGAATTTCTCTACTAGCAGATGGAAAAATCAAATCAATAATAGACATTACTAAAACACATGATAAAACAAATATAAATAACTTAGTATGATTCTTATAATATGATACAAACTTTTTAAACATATCTCCATCTCCCAAACTACATACATAACATTTTAGTAGAAACTTAAAATAATAGCAATTAAAAATCCCCTTTTGAGGGACTTTTAATCGTATTTTACTTCTAGTACTTAAATATATCTTTCTAAAGGGAAGAGTGAAAAACATTTATTCTTACAGTACTAGTGAAATAAGCATTTATTTTTTATTAGAAAAAGATTCTTTTTTACTTTTTAGTCGCTTTTCATAGACACTTAAACTCATGATTACCATATCTCCATAACCATTCTTAGTTATAAAAATTGGCTCATCATTTTTTTTACATAATTCTGAGATAGAACTAGTATCTTTAAGATCACGAATAGGTATAATCTTCGGCATTAGTAAGTGTCCCCTTTTTATGTCTTTATTATACCACGAATTAATTATGTGTCAAGACAATATAAATATATATTTGATTGAGAAAAGATTATTAAAAAGAGCGAAACTCGCTCTTTAAAAACATATTACATATAAATGCTATATTTTAATTATCTTAGCTTTCTATTTCTTTAGTCAAACTCATTGTTGCTAGACACTAATTCTAGTCCTTCTTCATTCAAAGAATATGCCTTATCACATACTTGATTAATATAACTTCTATCGTGAGATACTGATATTATTACTCCCTTAAAATCTGATAATATTTCACAGATTTTTGGGCTTGATAATGGTGATAAATTTCTTGTTGGTTCATCTAGAACTAAAACATTGGATTTCTCTAAAATTATTTTTAGTAATAATACTTTTGCTCTTTGACCACTTGAAAGTTCTTTTATCTTGTAATTTAACTCATCTTCTAGAAAATTGACAGCGGATAAATAAGTCATTATTTTGGTAATACTATCTTTGTCACTGCCTATAGTGCTAGATAGATATGTTACAACATTACTTTCCAGATTCAACAATTCATCATAGTTTTGTGGAAAATAACCAATAACTATACTTGGCACCTCTTGTAATCGCCTTAGTATTTCTTTTATTAATGTTGTTTTGCCAACACCATTATTACCAACTATTACGATATGCTCCGGTCCTTTTATTGTAAGATTGATGTTTTTACATAATACTTTATTATCTATTTTAAGTTCATAATTTTGAATATTAATTATCATCTTATCGTTACTAATCAAAGTAACATCCTTAGAAAATGAAACATTTATTTCTTCTTCTTTACTGGAGTATTCAATTTTTTCAAGTTTGTCTAATTTCTTTTCTGATGAAGTTACGACTTTCATCTTCTTTGCAAGTAATCTTCCCCAAGTTGGTTGCCTAACTGCAA
>JBAXYK010000137.1:0-2947 GCA_041670825.1 Bacilli bacterium
AGTTATATAACTTCTTGTATGGCTTTATATCAAAGCGAAAATGCTTCATTAGCAATATCTGCAATAAATTATTTGGTTGAAAAAAATATAATTAAGGTGAGTAAAGAGGCAATATTTAAAGGTATAAAAAATACTTTTTGGCTAGGGAGATTTGAAAGAATGCTCGATAATCCTAAAGTTTATATTGATGGGGCTCATAATATTCATGGTATATCTGCATTAGTTACAACAATTCAACAGTTTATTGATAAAGGATATAATCCTAAAATCGTATTTTCTGCTTTGAAAGATAAAGAAACATCAAAAATGCTTGAGAAACTCTTAAGTTTAAAGCGTGAAATCTATGTAACTGAATTTGATTTTTATAGAAGTAAAAAAGCAATTGAGATTGCAGGTAATTATGATGTTTTTGTGCAAGAAGATTGGAAAGTATTGATTAAAGATTTAATTTCTCAAAGCCAGGAACATGATATTATAATTATTACAGGGTCACTATATTTTATTTCTCAAGTTAGACCTTTCCTATTGGAAATGAGGAGTGATATGAATGAGTAAAACGCGAGTAATTACTTTGTCGGCACTTTTTAGTGCTATTTCCATCGTATTAACTAGATATTTTGCAATAATTGTTCCTTTAGGAGGATTTCCTTCTTTAAGTATTGAACTTGGTGGCATTCCAATTGTAATGGGAGGAATAATACTTGGTCCTTTTGCTGGAGGAATAATTGGTGCAATAAGCGATTTGATAGGTTTCTTAGTTAACGACCGCGGAGGAGCATATCATTTTGGATTCACACTCAATGCAATTTTAACAGGAGCAATACCTGGGATATTATTCATGATTTTCAAAAAATATCATGCCAGTGAAAGATTTTTTAAGATTATAAATTATGTATTAGTTAGTTTATTAGTAGTTTTAGGGAATATATATATTTTTACAGTACAATCCGATGTTATTTTAGCAGAGAATCGCTGGATTGCATGCGGGGCACTAATAATAGTATATATTGCCCTGATGTTAATAATTACTTTTGTGTCTAAAAACAAAACACAAAAAAGTTCAATCACATTTAATCAAGTAATATTAGCAGTAATGTTAGTTGAAGTATTTGTATATATATTATTAACTCCAATATGGATATATGGTCTTTTTGGGATACCAAGCACCATAAGTATTGCTAGTAGAGTTTTCAGAGCTGTATTTATGATTCCAATAAAATCAGTGATTATTTATTATGCTCTTGTATCTTTAAAAAGTTTGCGTTAATTTCTTTTTTAATTGAATTAGCTGATTTTTCAATTCCTTGTTTTGCGAGAATTGAAATATCTTTGGTTATTCTAAGAGCATATATCATTCCAGAAACGAAGGCATCTCCAGCAGTGAAGTATTTTTTGTCTGTTATTACTTCAGCTTTATGGAAGCCGTTTTGCATATTATCAAAATAAAAACATCCATCACGATCAAGGGTTATTATTGCAGAATTAATACCCTTTCTTTTTAATATTTCTTCGACCTCATAACAATCTTGCATATCTTTTATAGGGTGTAAGCAATAGGAGCTAGCCTCAGCTCTTGTAAATTTTATGATGAACTTCTTAGGAGATATTAAATCCAAATTATTGACTAGATATCTTGAAGATACTACAACAATAAAAATGGCTTTAGGAGATATTTTCTGGAGATATTTTATTATTTCAGGACTTTGCAAATCAACAACAATGATTTCAGAATCTTTTATTTTATCAGCATAGTTTTTCACTTTCTCAGCAATAAATTCTTTTTCTAGTTCATATAATTTAAAGTCAATTTCATTTTGGTTAATATAGGTTATTGTTGGAGTTGTGGAAATATTAATTGGGCAAAAATTTACATTCAATAAAGATATATCTTCTATAATTTTTTTGCCTTGTGAATCATTGGATATAGGACACACTAAAGTCATTTCACTTGGAGACATTAAATAGGTTAGATTTTCAAGTATATTAAATATGCTTCCTCCTGTTTTAGAGGTTCCATTCATTTTATTGAAACTCATTAAAACTCTGCCAATAAAAGTAATCTTCAAAATAACCACCTCGGTTAGAACATTATAGCATATTACGGGGTGTTAAGTTATATAAAAAGTTGTATAATTATACTACAAAAGGAGGAATGTAAATGGATAAGAAATGGCATGATATTATTTTGGAAGAATCAAGTGCAGAATATTTTCAAGAATTAAAGAAATTTGTTGATGAAGAATATTCATTTCATAAAGTTTACCCTCCAAAAGAAAATATTTTTGAGTGTTTTAAGTTAACTCCTTTTGATAATGTTAAAGCTGTAATTGTGGGACAAGATCCTTACCACAATGAGCACCAAGCACACGGCTTGTGTTTTTCTGTACAAAAGAATGTTCAAATTCCACCAAGTTTACAAAACATATATAAAGAATTATATAGTGATTTAGGGATAATTCCTCCTAATCATGGTAATTTGAGCAAATGGGCAAAACAAGGTGTTCTTTTACTTAATAATGTTTTGACGGTTGCAGCTGGTCAACCTCTTTCTCATAGTAATAAAGGTTGGGAACTGTTTACTAGGAAAATTATAGAGTTATTAAATAACGATGACACACCGAAAGTATTTATTTTATGGGGAAGTAAAGCTATAGAAAAAAAAGTGATGATAACAAATCCTCATCATCTTGTATTAACAGCTAATCATCCTTCTCCATTATCGGCGTATCGAGGTTTTTTTGGATGCAAACACTTTTCTAAAACAAACAAATTTTTGGTAGAAAACGGAAGAACTCCAATTGATTGGGATTTGAATTAATAGTTATGTAGATTTAATAAAATTAATGTGTTAAAATTAAAAAAGACAGGGGTGCTACTATTTAAGTAGCTGAGATTTAGTTTAAACTATTAACCCTTAGAACCTGAACGAGGTTATACTTGCGTAGGG
>JBAXYK010000138.1:0-2927 GCA_041670825.1 Bacilli bacterium
AAAGACAAAGAATCAGTTGTAGAATATGAGATTTTGAAAAAATATAAGGAAGCCTTAGAAAAGGGGCTACCAGCAAGAAGTGTAGAATTAACAAAGGAGCAAGATGTTGTAGCAAAAGGTTTTCAACTTTTAACTTCTAAGCCAACAATTTATGTTGCTAATGTATCAGAACAAGATATGGGCAATCCAGCCTTTAATCAACATTTTCAAGTGTTAAGTAAAATAGCAGAAAATGAGAAATCGCAAATTGTTCCAATATGTGCAAAGATGGAAGAAGAAATTTCACAATTAGATAAAGATGAAAGAAAATTATTTTTAAAAGAATTGGGTGTGGATGAATCTGGATTAGATAAAGTAGTAAAATCTGCATATAAAATTTTGGGACTATCAACATTTTTTACGGCAGGAGTAAAAGAATCTCGTGCATGGACATTTAAAAATGGAAGTACTGCTCCAAAATGTGCAGGAATAATACATACGGATTTTGAAAAAGGATTTATCAAGGCTGAAATATATAGTTATGAAGATTTAATTAAGTATAGTAGTGAACAAGGTGTTAAAGAACATGGGCGATTTAGACTAGAAGGAAAAGATTATATCGTTCAAGATGGAGATATTGTTCATTTTAGATTTAATGTGTAAGCAGGGGATAAAATGAAATTTAAAAAAATAGGATTAGTTCTTGGTGGCGGTGGAGGGAAAGGGTCATATCAAGTTGGGGTCTATAAAGCTTTAAAAGAATATGGTCTAGCAGATAAAATTACGTGTATTTCTGGGACTTCAATTGGTTCTTTGAATCTAACACTTTTTGCTAATCAAGATGTAGAAAAAGCAGAAAAAATATGGACGAATTTAAAAAGAACCAATGTTCTTACTTTTAATAATGTAAAAGAATATTTGAAATTAAGTAATTTTAGCATTTTCTCAAGAAAAGGTATGCTAAATATATTTAAGGACAATATAGATTTAGAGGAAGTATCTAAATCAAATTTGATGTTATTTGTTACAGCATATAATGAATCAAAAGATGCATCAACAACCTTTCAAATAAATAATATGGCTCCAGAAAAAATTATTCAATGCATAATGGCTTCTAGCGCCATACCAAAAGTATTTCAAAGTGTAAATATTGATGGAGAAAATTACTCGGATGGTTATGTTAAAGATAATGTCCCAGTATCAATTCTAAAAAAGATGGGATGCGATTTAATTTTTGTAATACCACTTAGTGAATATGGAGCACCTTCTGAAGATACATATCCTGATATTTTTATAGTAGATTTTAAAGATAAAATATTTGATAATGTTGGGACTTGGGAAGGAACACTAGGATTTGATAAAGAAATAGCAAAAAGAAGGATAGATTTAGGATATAAAAATGCAGTTAAAATAATTAATTATCTAAATAGTATTGGCTTTTTCGCAAATGGATTTATGGATAGATTCCATTATTTCATATTAAGAGTTTTTAAAAAGATCCCAAAATACAAGAAATATTATTCTATAAAAGATTCTAAAAACAAAATAAGTACAAAATAAAAAGTTATGAAGTGTAATTTAGTTTATATTTTACAGCATCATAACTTTTTAATTACTAATTTATTATTTCTTTTTTCTCGAAATATTTATAACTGCTAGAGCGAAAAATACTACAGCCGTTACTACTAATATTACTATTCCTATTATTGGTGAGATAGTTACATCGCCAAAACTAAATGTAACTCCAAGCATTTCTTTAAATTCTGTAGCATATTCCAAAGGAATACCTTCAAAAGCAACACTAATAGGATTTGCCATCATTACTTGGCGTATTAGCATTGCAGAATATGATGGAGGGAATAATTTTATCACCATGCCGATGGCATCAGGAAGCATTCCAATAGGTAAATAAATACCAGTTAGAAAACCAACTAATGTACCAATAATTGTACTTCCAGTTGAAAAAGCAGTTTCGCTTTTGAAAAATGATGTTATAAAGAATACTAATGATGTATTTGCAATATCAGCAATTATAACTAGACCAATAACTTTCAATAAAGAAGGAATATCTAATAATTTTCCACCTTCAGCGACAATATATATTTCTGCAAGTACTAAGGTAATCATTGACATTATTAAACCAATTAATAATGAACTTAATATATATCCTCCTGCAATTGCTTTTCTATCTATAGGAGAGGAGTAAAAATCTTTATTAATTTTTTTGGATTTATCAATAATCATAATTCCAAATGCACCCATGGTTGTGGTTACAGATGTGACAGCAAGTAATCCTGCCATTACCCAGTTATCCATAATCTCTCTTGCGTTTGCAAATTGTTCAAAATTTGATGTCCAAACATCTCCCAGGAAAAGAACATACAGTCCAAGTATTATGAAAGTAGCCAGCAAAGAAAAGAAAACTGCGGTTTTATCCCTAAAGAATATCAATAAATTTCTTTTTGCAAACTCTATCATTCTCTTATCTCCTTTCCAGTAATTCCAATAAAGGCATCATCCAAGGTACCGGCAATTACTTCAAAAGCAGTTATGTATTTTTTGCACAACTGAATTATTGGGAGTGAATCAGTAGTTTTTTCTAGTTTTATAATTATATTTGTGGCTGATTCAGCAAAAACAATTTTGTTTTCTATTAATACTTCCTTAATGCTTTGCATATTATTAGAAGAGATTATAAGTTTATCATTTGCAAATTGTTCTTTAAGTTCTATTGGAGTACCTTTTGCGGCTATTTTACCATTATCAATAACAATAACATAGTCAGCAGAATTTGCTTCCTCCATATAATGTGTTGTTAAGAAAATTGTCATATCATTTTCTTTTTGCAACTTAATAATGGTTTCCCAGACAACTTTTCTGGTTTGAGGATCTAGACCTGTTGTTGGCTCATCAAGAAATAGTATTCTAGGAGTGTTAATTAATGCTCG
>JBAXYK010000139.1:0-2876 GCA_041670825.1 Bacilli bacterium
GGATTTTGACCCATGATGGTAATTGTGCCATCAATTTGTAAATTTCCTTTGATGAAGTTTACACAAATAATAATTGAAATTATACTTAGCGCAAGATTGTAAAGATTGTCAATTTTCTTTTCTTTTTTGAAATATTTGAACATTTTTAATTTTATTAAATCAATTATTGAGGTTGACGCTCAATTGCGCCATCCATTAAAGATTGTCTTTCTGTTTCACTTATTTGCGCCAAAACATTATCAATACTATTTAATAAATCTGTTCTATTTTTGCCAATAGCAATAGCTACAGCTTTGTCTTCTTCTAGTACATCAAATCCATTTCCAGAACTAAATTCTATATATTTTAGATTAGGATTTGTTGCTATTACAGCTTTTGCAACAGGTAATTCTAGGATTGTTCCATCAGATACTTGAGCATTAACATTTGCAATAATTGTTGGAACATCTTCAATAGGTTCTGCATGAATTACTCCATTCATTTGATCAATTAAATCATCATAAAGTGTTCCTTTTTGACCAACTATTGTAGCTCCAGCAAAATCATCAATACTTGTTGCACTAGCAAAAGCTGAATCTTTACGAACCACAAGGACATGAGTTGAAGTGTAATACGCACTTGTAAAATCAACATTTACTCTTCTATCTTCAGTATCGCTCATACCTGCAATGATAATATCGATACTTCCAGATTGAACTGCAGGAATTAAACCTTCCCAGTCCACTTTTTGGATTACTAACTCTCTATCAAGAGCATTAGCAATTTTGATTGCAATTTGAACATCATAGCCATCTGCATATGACCCAGCAGAATTAGCAATTGGGTAATTAGTACTTGTTGAAGAGACCTCAGACCAATTAAATGGAGCATATCCACATTCCATACCAACTATTAATGTCTCTTTAGTTTGGCTACTTGTAGAACTGCTTGTACTTGTACCTCCACATCCTGAAAGAATAGTAGAAACTAAGCCTAGTGTTAAGGCTAACGTAGTAAACTTTTTCATTTCTTTTCCTCCTTTATATAGTAAATAAAAAAGCGCTTGTTAGAGCGCGCTTTAAGTTCAAATAAATAAATGTAAATTAAATATTAATTTGATAGCGCCTCTACTTTTTAAGAGTAGGAGTGTTACAAGTGTTCCTTATAACCCCATGCAATGTGCATACCTACACATTCATTCGGCGATGGTTACCTTTCCTATGAATCAACGGATGTCTCCTCCTCATAGTACTATTTTGCATCGCTACCTCTATGTTTGTTATTCTAGTTTAATAATAAAAGTATGTCAACCCTTATTTTTTTTAGTGAAATTGTAAGTGTTTTCAAGTTATAATAATTACATCAAGGAAATGGTGATAAATGTGTCAAGAGTAGAAGTAAAAACAATCATAGATTTTAAAACTTATAAAGATTATTTCATTTTCAATTTAAAAAGAAGAAAAACTTTTATAATTCTTATAATATTAGGAATTCTAGCAATAGTATTTAGTATTATTAATATACTTAAAATTGTTAATGCAGGTGACCAAGTTAAATTTGAACTCATATCACCTCTTATTGTACTATTTGTTTTATATGCGTTATATTATGTTATTTACAATATTAAAATTCAGGCATCATACAAATCCAATAAAGTATCAATGCAAACACCACTTGTATATTACTTTACTGATGATAATATTCAAATAGGTATTGAAGGAAGAGATGAAATAAAGAATCGCGTCATAGTAAAATACCAAGAATTGAAGTATATATTTGAGACAACTAAATATTTTTATCTAGTACTTCAAAACAATAAAATGTATATATTAAAAAAAGATGGATTTTTGAAAGGGACAGCACTTGAACTTGAAGCAATGATGCGTGCGATTGTGGGTCTTCCATATAAAAAACTTAAGTAATATAAAAGGGTAGGCATGAAGGCCTATCCTTTTTCTTTATAATAATAGTTTAAATCAACAAACCCTTTATCTTTCCATTCTTCTTCATGAAATGTTTGCTTATATAAGATAAATCCTAAAGATTTTAGTATCTTGTTTGAGGCAGTGTTTGTAATAATTGCACAAGCATTAAGTCTTTTTACATTTACTTTGTCAAATAAATAATCAACAAGCATTGCTGTGCCTTTTTTAGTATATCCTTTATTCCAATATTCCTCATTTATTCGATAACCTATTTCTAGTTCTTCTTTATCTTTATCAATATTGAATATTTCAAGATTTCCTATAAGTTTATTACTATCTTTAAGATATAGACCAGGGAAAAAGAAAACTTTTTCTTCAAATCCTTTTTGGTATCTATCTAAAATATTCATTGTTTCTTCATAAGTCTTTTTGGCAAGTCCTGGAGTGAATTTAAAACAATTAGGATTTAAATATATTTTTGAAAAATCATCTGCATCTTTTTTTGTAATACTTTTTATGCACAATTCATCATCACTCAAAAATAAAGTTTCATCAAATAAAACACTGATATTCATTTATTATTTTTTCTTAAATTTTTCTTCTTTTTGCTTTTGCTTCATTTTATCACGAATTTCTGGAGTGATGAATTTAGCGTTTTGGCATTTTTCTTTTAGTATTTCAAGAAATTTTTCATCTTCTGTAGTTGCTACATATACCTTCATTTCTTGCTCACCTTTTTTTTGAAAAGTAATAGCAATTTTATCTTTGGCTAAGGCTCCTTGAGGTGAAAGTGTTCTTAATTGTTCAACTTCTTTTACTTCTTTAAATTTTATTTTATCTTTAGAAGTTCCTGTATTTACATATATTGTGTTTTCAGAATTAATTATTTCATAATGAACCCCGAAGATATTTCTAAAAATAATATATAGTAGAACGACAGCAATTATTATAGATACAGTATCTGTTACCCAA
>JBAXYK010000140.1:0-2861 GCA_041670825.1 Bacilli bacterium
CAAATTTTGTACCATCAGATTTTGTGATAAGAGGCATAGTTATTCCCACTACATTAGTATCTCCATCGAGTCTCCTAATTAGTTCAGCACCACTTGTTATATTCCCCCATTGATCACTACCACCCAATTGAATTCTACAATTTTCTTTTTTATACAAGTTATAAAAATCTATTGATTGAACAATCATATAAGAAAACTCAGTAAATGATATTCCACTTTCTAAACGAGAAGCAACTGTATCTTTTGCTAACATATAATTTATTGGAAAATTTTTGCCATAATCTCTTAAAAAAGTTATTACATCAATCTTACTTAGCCAATCATAGTTATTAAGCATGATTGTTTTTTGCGAATCACTAAAATCTAGAAATCTGGACAATTGCTTCTTAATTGAATCAGCGTTTTCTAGAGATTGCTCCAAAGTCAATAATTTACGCTCGCTATTTCTTCCAGAAGGATCACCAATAAGACCTGTTCCACCACCAACTAATGCAATAACTCTATGACCAAAACTTTGAAATCTTTTTAGAGTTAAAACTGGAACAAGGTGTCCAATATGTAAAGATGAGGCGGTTGGGTCAAATCCACAATATAATGTCGCCTTTTTATTAATCAATTCTTTTAAAATCTGTTCATTTGTAGTGTCTTTAATAAGACCTCTCCACTCTAATTCTTCTAATAAATCCATATTTTTTCTCCTTTTAAATAAAAAACGTCTTTAGATTAACTCCAAGGACGTAAATAACGCGGTACCACCTTAGTTTATAGATATGTATATCTATACTCTCATTTTATATCATTAACGCTGATTAACGTCTATTGCTCCAAGGTGTATCAAACATCCATGAATAACTAATTTGCACCAACATTAGTTCTCTAAAATACTCATTAGTGTTTTTTCCTCTTCATCGCAGAACAATTTAATATATATAAATCTCTATTTAGAATTTTGTTGTATCTTTCTTTATATAATTTGCAGTAAAAATAAACTCTTTCTTATTTACAACGCTTGTTAACATTTTTGTAAGCATTCTCATCGCAATGGAACCAACTTCATATAAGTCAACATTTATTGATGACATTTGAGGTCTACTCATAATACTATTTTTTGTACTAATAATTCCCATTACTTCGTAATCTATAGGAACTTTATAGCCTAAATCTAATCCAGCATTAACAACTGCTGTCCCAAGAGAATCTCTTGTTGCAATATATAGCTCATGATTAGGTTTTTGCTTTTCAAACTTTTCTTTGAAATAATCATAAATAACATTATATGAATCTGAAATTTCAATTATATGCAAATCAACTTTTGAATTTTCCACACAAGATACGATTGCTTCTTCATATCCATTAGTCATATGCCAATCTTTTCTTGGATCTTTCAAAAAATAAATATCCTTAATTCCTCCACGAATCTCTTCATTGATAAACCTTTTAAGTTCTGAAACATAATCAACATCAACTAATCCATTTTTTATTGATAATTTGTCTTTACCAATAATTACAACAGGTAGCGAAATTTTTGTAAATTTTGCTACATCTGAACTAGTAAGTTGGGAATTAAAAACAACAATTCCTTCAACTCTTGATGCAAGAACACTATCAACTGCCCTTGCTGCATCTTCAACATCTTCAAAAGTAAAAATTAATGGAGAATATCCATATATTTTACATACATCCATCATCCCTGCCATTATATTATTAATATATACATAATTTGGCGAAGGAAGAACTATCCCAATGTTAGTTGTATAACTTGTTGCTAATCCTCTTGCAAGAACACTAGGAATATAACCTAATTTATCAATTGCATCACGTACAAGTTTTGCAGTTTCTTCATTTACATTACCTTTTCCATTTATAACGCGTGAAACAGTAGCTAAGGAAACATTTGCTTCTTTAGCAACTTGATATATTGTTGTGCGATTCTTCTTATCTGCCATAAATACACCCCGTTTCATCATCATAAATACGTATTTATACATAAACAAAACTATGCAAAATACTGCACTTTATTTAATTTTATTGCAAATCACTAACTATGTCAAATAAATATCAATAGTTTTAATTGTCTTTTTCAAAACTATTAATTTTTTCTATATGAATAAACCCCCAAATGAATGGGGGTTATAATACTTGTAGATTTTTAAAAGTAAACACTTCGTAGATATATCAAAACTCAACTATTTAACATTCTTGACGATAAGAGCGGCTCCCATACCTCCACCAATACATAGTGAAGCTATACCATATTCACCATTTCTTCTCTTCAATTCATGAATTAATGTTACAGTGATACGTGCACCACTTGAACCAACAGCGTGACCTAGAGCAATTGCTCCGCCGTTAACATTGCATCTTTCCATGATCCAGTCTTTAGATACTCCGTGTTCTTTAGCTAGATCTCTAACACATGCAATTGATTGAGCAGCAAACGCTTCATTTAATTCGATTAAGTCCATTTGTTTTAATTCCAATTTTGCTCTTTTTAGAGCATCTCTAATTGCTGGAACTGGGCCTAATCCCATAACACTTGGATCTACACCAGCTTGGCCAAAAGCAACTACTTCAACCAATGGTTTGCAATTATATTTCTTGCATGCTTCTTCACTCATCAAAATAACTCCGGAAGCTCCATCATTAATTGATGATGAACTTGCTGCAGTAATTGTTCCATCTTTCAAGAAAGCAGGCTTTAAAGCGCCCATCTTCTCAAGTGAAGTTGTTCTATTAGCTGTTTCATCACGACTAAATAGTATTTCACCCTTTTTTGTTTTTACAGGGATTGGTACTATTTCTGGATCAAAGACACCATTGTCAATTGCTTTAATTGCTTTAACTGTGGAATCCCAAGCAAA
>JBAXYK010000141.1:0-2833 GCA_041670825.1 Bacilli bacterium
ATGTGGCTTAGTGGTAAAGCACTGCCTTGGTAAGGCAGAGAGCGCGGGTTCGAGCCCCGCCATCAGCTCCATTCATAAAAAACCTTGAAATTGTCAGTAAAATAGGCACTTTCAAGGTTTTTTATTTTTTTCATTTTTCAAAAAAATCTAAAACTTTTAGACAAAGATGCGTTCACCTGTGACCATTTTGTCCCCATTTTTTAATTGAAATTTTCATAAAATTAGTAAAGTTTTTGTTAAATATTTCTAAAAGTGGAAAAACTGATTTTTTCTACTTATTTCTATATCATTCTATATATTTGGGGACAATTGGGGACAGTGATTTTAAAACAAGTAATAAACAATAAATTATATTCTATTCCCAGACAAATAGACATTTTTCATTTCTCTATGATATAATATACGTAATTTAAAATGAAGGGAGATTTTTATGGATAAAAAAGAAATTAGAAAAAATTTTGACGGATTGACTGACGACGTATTAGATAATTATGAAAAATATGAAATAAATGATAGAGTTGCAATTAAAACACAAATCGAAAAATTTAAAGAATTAAATAATCTGTTGAAAATATATGATATCAAAATGGAAAAAGAAGAAATTAAAACTGTTTTAAATAATTTAATAGTTGATATTTTAGACAACTATGACGATTATTCACAAGTTCATAAAGATATGGTAAAACAACAATTATTATCCTATGAACAGTTGAATTATATGCTAGATAAGTATGATAATCCAAAAACAGTTGAAAAAAAGAAAAGTTTATGGGAAAAAATTAAAAGTCTTTTTAAATGGAGTTAATTAAAATTATGGATAGAAAGCAAAAGAAACAATTAGAATTAACTATTAAAAACATTTTATATTTTATTGAAGATACAAATGAACAAAAACGAATGATAGCAATTCTTCAAAAATATAATGATGAACTACCTGATTCTTGGATTAAAGATAGATTTCAAAAACTTATTTTAAGCACAAAAAGTAATTATTTTGAAATTATTGACTTTTTAATTAATGATATTTTTGATGGAAAAATTGATGATGAGAAAAAGAAGAAAATAAATTTAATGTTAGTTGAACTTAAACCAAATATGGAAAAGGCAGAAAAGAATATTTGGGATAAATTAGTTAAACTTTTCAATTGGAGTTAAAAATGAAAAAATTTTGGAAATGGGTTTTTATTGCTTTGGGAATTCTTATACCATTAGCTATTGTGCTTTTATTAGCAGATAAAGAAGTATATTTAATATGGGAAACTTGGGGATTTCAGGAAGATGAAAGTTTTGTTAATCCAGATTTTTGGAACTATATCCTACTTATAATTTTTAAATTATCTTTATATATTTTTCCTTCGTTAATAATGGCAATAGGTTTGTCAATTGAAAACAAGAAAAATATTGCAAAGAAAAGATATTCATATTATGTTTTAAATATTTTAAAATTCTGGTTTTTGACGCTTTTGCTTATTAAACTTTTAGGTGAATCCATACTAGAAGTTGATAGGATTTTCAAATGGCAAATATTTGAAAGCATTAAAGATGTTCAAACCTTAATAGGATTTATATTAACAATTATATTGAAAAAAAATATCGAAATAGCACCAAACAAAGCATTTGATAGTAACGATAAACAATAATTTATTAAAAAAATGAAAGCAAAGATTAATCTTTGCTTTCATTTTTACATTTCACTATCTTTATATTGCTTTCGTGCTTTCTTTTCTGCGATAAGTTTTTGTAGTAGAGCAATCTCCGGGTCGTCATCTATATCTTCCTCAATAGGTATCTCTTGTTTTAATGCGGGTATATCTTTCTTTTCAGCCAATGCCTGATATTCTTGCATTTTTTCACTATTAAATAACCCATTGAGTTTTTCAACTGCTTGCTTATAGTAACTCTTATCAACCGAATTATAGACTGTCAATGTTGTTTTTACGGATTTATGACCAAGCAATGCTTGTATAATCTTTGGATTTTCATTTGCTTCAAATAACATTGTTGAGTAAGTATGTCTCAATGAGTGAAAATGAATTTTACCAAAAAACCCATTTCTTTTTGCCCATCTGTTAAAAGTTATTCTTGTTCCGGAATAGGTTTTAACACTGCCATCGGCATTACTAAATACAATTGACTGTGGGTCTATGAGTTTAGCGCCAGTGAGTTGATTTCTTACCCATTGACATTTTTTCCAATCTTTTAATGTTTCTATTAAAATATCTGGAATTGGCACCTCTCTCATTGAACACATCGTTTTAGTATTGCCTATAACAGTCTTTCGGCTTATAACATTGCCTTTTTTATCAAAGGTTGGCACTTGTATTAAGCCATTTTTAATGCTTATTGTCTTGTTCTCAAAATCAATATTTTCCCAACGCAAAGCCAAAACTTCACCAGCACGTAATCCAGCAAACATCATTGTCATGCAAAGGGGTTTTAAGAATTCATGTTGATTTAATGCTGTTACAAATTTCAATCTTTCTTCTTGTGGTATAGCTTTGTAAAAGTTATCCGTGTTAACTTCTTTGCTATCTCTTGCTCTAATTTTAATCCTTGATGTTGGATTATTTTCTATCCAACCAGCGTCAATAGCATATTCAAAGAACTGATTAAATAAGAATTTGGCTTTTCTTGCACTATTAACTCCATTTCCTTGAATAAATACTTCATTTATAACTTGTTGAACCACAGGGGCGGTTATTTCTGTAATATCCATTTTTTCAACATACGGCTTGATATGCAATCTATACATTCTTATGTTTGCTTCAAATGTCCTTGGACTTACCGCAGATTTTTTAAATATTAGTAGCCATTCTTCAAATAATTCTCCAAA
>JBAXYK010000142.1:0-2818 GCA_041670825.1 Bacilli bacterium
AAAGCATGTTCCAAGTAGATTTAATCCACACCATAGACTTATTATGAAAGCAACATAAGTTACATATCCATTTAAAGTTAGGTAAATAACAGGTGGAGTTTTTATGAAAGGCCAATCAGATATAATTGTCAATCCAAACATTTTTGTGGTTGGCCACTCAATTTCTAAAAAGAAATCATCTAATATTTTCCATATAATATTCCAGTCTCCATTTAGATAAGTTGTAACATATATTGTTAAAGCAATAACCATCAGTATGAAAACTCTTAATGCCCATCTATTGCTTAAATATAATTTTTTTGTTTCTCTTTTAAAAACATAACTTCTAAATTGAAAAGGAGTAGTTATTATTTTATAACTTACTAAATCGTACATATAATTATCTATTTCTCTTCCTTTTCGATCTTTTATTGATAAAAGTAATCTAGCGACAAGCCCTAAAAGAAGTAAGATACCTAGAAGAATAATAGCAATTATTCCAATAGCTTTTTTTTCTTTCTCGTTTAGTTGTACTAGCAAAGGTAAATATATTAATAAATTACTCATTCTTGTCACCATCCTTCTTTGTTTCATCAAATAAAGATGATTGATTTAAATTTTCTTGGTTTTGTTGTTGCTGTTGATAATTATTGTTTGCTCCTTGAGAAGGATAATAATTATTATTTTGAGGAGGGAAATTATTTCCATATTGAGGAACAGGATTTGTAGGTTGAGACATCATATTTTGTCTATATATTTCTTCTTTTTTCATAATTTCCTTTAATTTTATTGTTTCCATATCATCGTTTTTGAAACTTTTACCAGTAAAAAATAAAAGCAAACTAGACACTTCTAAAAATAGATAGACAACAATTGCATACACAGCAAAAATCGCTAATCCTAGCACAATAAAAGGAGATAAAATTATAATTAAAAATCCGTATCCAACAGTTTTTAATAAAGCGGTCATAAATCCACCTCGTTCTAATAAGTATATAATATACTATTTCATGTATTTTTTGAAATAATTAATTTTGAAATAACGATAAATGCCATATATATAAATTGGAAGAAACATAGAATAAATTGCAATAAGAATTTTAGTTTCACCAATAAACTTCATTATAGGTAATGTAAAGACTAGAAATGAGATAGCAATACTAACTAGCATAATTTTAAAGTAGTCCTTTTTTATTGTGAAAGCATATAACAAAATTGGAAAAATCATTATACCAGAAATAACAATTAAAAAAGATTCAATTGCAGAATTTGGAGCAATTATTATTGCACAAAGTACAGTTACTATTGATGCAACTATAATTTTATAATCAATTGATTCAAATTTTGGAAAGTATATACTAAATTTTTTCAATTCATTTTTTAAGACATAGTGCATTATTGAGGATTGGAAAAAACAATAAACAATTAGTAAAGGCAAGGCATATACTTTTCCGCTTATTCCAATTAATTTAAAGATATTTGTTAAAGAATAAATTAAATCGATATCAAATATTATTGATATTAGATAGTTCATTAAGAAAAAAGATAATATTTGTGTAAAAGAAAGAATGTATATTGTACGTAAGTTATCTTTCTCCTTCTTTGCTAAAAATCCATATACTATTCCATTGATTAAAATAGGTATTATGTATAAAAGTGTTCCATAAAGGTTGAACAAAGAACACACAATTAAAGTTCCAATTGCAAAAATAGAAGTATATTTCTTGTTATTCTTTATAACATACATTGCACTAAAAAAAGGAGCAATTAACATTAGTACTAATTCTGTTCCAGGTGCAAACTGAGCAATAAAAAGTATTATTAAGTGCAAAGCAATTAATAATCCAGCTAGTGTTAATGGATTACTTTTCTTCATAAAAACACCTCTTAAAATATATGATAACACATTTAGTAATTTATGGAAAAGGACTACTTCATATGATAAAATAATATTGAAGAAATTAAGGATGTGAAATGGTGATGGGCTATCTAGACGAACTCAACGAAAAGCAAAAAGAAGCGGTCACAAGCATTGAGCAGTATGTTAGGGTTATTGCTGGGGCAGGAAGTGGCAAAACAAGAGTTTTAACTCATAGGATAGCGTATCTAATAAATGATATAGGGATTCCAGATAATACAATACTTGCCATTACTTTCACCAATAAAGCAGCAAAAGAAATGAAAGATAGAGTTAACAAACTATTGAATAACGAAAATTGTCGCGCAACGATTTCTACATTTCATTCTTTTTGTGCAAGGTTATTAAGAGAGGATATTAGGGTTTTAGATTATCCTCGTTCTTTTGTGATAATTGATGAAGATGATCAAGAAAAAATTGTTACAGATATTATGGAATCATTAAATATAAGCAAAGAATTTTTTTCTTTGAAATCTCTTATTGGTTTTATCTCAAACAATAAAAGTGATGGTATAAGTCCCAAGAAATCTCTTGAGTATTCAAACGGATTTAAAGGAGAAGAAACAAAATCTCAAGTATACGAAAAATATGAGGAATTTTTGAAAGATAATTATTACTTAGACTTTGATGATTTAATTTTAAAAACAAACTTGATATTGCAAGATTATGAAAATATTAGGTTGAAGTGGCAAAGAAGAATAACAAATATTCTTGTCGATGAATTTCAAGACACTAATATAGTTCAATACAAGTTAATAAAATTATTATGCTCCGAACAAACTAACTTATTTGTTGTTGGAGATCCAGACCAGACAATATATACATGGCGTGGAGCTGATGTAAATATAATAATGAATTTTAAAAAAGACCATCCAAACACCAAGGATGTTGTATTAGATAAAAATTATCGTTCGACAAAAT
>JBAXYK010000143.1:0-2813 GCA_041670825.1 Bacilli bacterium
AAAAGGTATTATTAATGGCTATATTGAAGACAAATATGGCAAAAGAGGGAATCAATTTAATGAGGTTAATTCCTGTACTTATTCTTTGCCTTTTTTAATTGAAGACTTTCCTAGTAACACCATTTGTTTTGCAATAGTTTTAGAAGATAAAGATGCAATACCAGTATGTGGATTTTCTTACATTCATTGGAGTATTGCCGATTTAAAGACAAATGAAATTGGCGAAAATGAAAGTATTAAAAATCTTGATTTAATTCAAGGAGTTAACTCGGAGTTTAAAATTATTGGAATAAAAAAGGCTAGTATGTATACTGGAATGGCTCCACCTGATAAAGATCACACATATGAAATTCATGTTTATGCATTGGATAAAGAAACGAATTTGAAAAAAGGGTTCTTTGTTAATGAGCTATATAAAGCTATGGAAGGACATATATTAGACTCATATACATTAAAAGGAATATATAAAAAATAGGGGGTAAAAAAATGAATAGTTTAAATGAAATAGTAAAAAGTTATAAAGAATTACCAATATTTATTAAGTTGATATTAGCTATGCCAGGCATTGATAGTTTTTCTGGAGGAATATATAGAATTGCTAAAGGGAAATTGTTGGCGGGTATTTTGTGGATTATTTTGGGATGGGCAATATTTTGGATTCTTGATATAATCTCTATTGTTAAATATAATGACATGGTTTATTTTGCTTAAAAAGAAGGCTTATGCTTTCTTTTTTTTATTAATAACCAATAAATAAATATAGCTCTACATTAAATTAGTAAGGGAGGGTAGATTAGTAAGAAAGAAAATGTTTATTGTATTATAAATTAGAAATTAGTATTAACAACATATGTTAATAAACTCTTAATTTTAATTGCCAAGATAAATATAAGTTCTCAAAAATATCCATAACATTTTTTTCTATATTTGTTGTTATTTAAACAAATCACCCTATAAAATCCTACTAATCTTCCTCTCTTTTAAAAAATATGCTTTGCGCATGTTTTTTTTAATAGATTTTTTACTTAATTATGATATAGTCTTATATTATAAAGGTGGTTAGTTATGGAGAATTTACTATATGCTTTAAATACGGTATTACCTCTAGTGCTATTGGTAATTCTTGGATATTTTTTGCGAAAAATAAAGTTCGTTAATGATAATTTTTTAACAATTGCAAACAAATTTGTTTTTAAAATAGGAATCCCAGCATTATTATTTGAAAATGTTTATGACTCTTCTTTTTCTAATGTAAGTTTGGAGTATATTTTATTTATTGTTTTATCCATAATTGGGATATTTTTTATAGGGTTAATTTTTGTACTTGTTTTTTTGAAAGATAAAAGTAAAAAAGGAACAATTCTTCAAGCGTTAGTAAGACCAAATTATGCACTTATAGGACTTCCTTTAGTAATGATGATATTTAATGAGTCATCTTCTATGTATAATGAAACTGTGACTCTTGTTGCTCTAGTATCGGCTTTTGTAATTCCTTTAGCTAATACATTAGCAGTCATTGCATTATCAATTTTTCAAAACGAGCATGATGAGTCAAAATCAAGAATAAAGACAACTTTAATTAATATTGTTAAGAATCCTTTAATTCAAGCCGTTGCTCTTGGGCTTTTGCTTTCCATAGGAAGAGAAGTTTTAAATATAAATAGTTATATTCTTAGAGATAACTTTTCTTTCATTTACAAAGCAATTAGTTACATTGCTTCAACAGCATCTCCAATAGCGTTAATAGTTGTGGGAGCAAGATTTTATTTTTCAGGAACAAAGAAATTGAAGAAATATATATTAATAACAACTATTATGAGAAGTATAGTAACTCCACTTTTGGTTTTTGGGGTAGCAATATTGTTTTTTGATTTTTTACCAAGTGAATACGCAGTTTTATTTGCAGCTTTTGCATCCCCAGTAGCTGTTTCTTCAGTCCCTGTTGTGGAGCAAATGAAAGGAGATAGCGAACTTGCTGGACAGATTGTTGTCTGGACAACCTTGATTTCTCCTTTTACAGTTGTTTTATTACTCTATATATTAAAAACATTAGCTTACATTTAGTAAAATGAATCGAGGTAAATATTTATGAAAATTAATGATGAATACATTTTGAAAGATGGGTCCAAGGTTGTAATTAGAGAAGTTGATACTTCTGATGCATTTTTACTTATTGATTATATTGCAAAAGTAGGTGGTGAATCCAATAACTTAACATTTGGTGAAGGAGGATTTGGCCTTACAATTAATGAGGAAGTAGAAATCATTGAAAATAAAAAGAAGAGCAACGGCTTATGGCTTGTAGCTTTTATTGATGGTGAGCTTGTAGGTAATTCCAGTTTAGATGTTCCCTCAAGAGAGCGATTAAAACATACCTCGAGTTTAGGTATCACAGTTTTAAAAAAATACTGGGGCAACGGCATAGGTAATTTAATGATGAAGACTATTGTTAATTACGCAAAAGAAAACAAAGTAGAAGTAATAACTTTATCCGTAAGAACTGATAATATTACAGCAATAAACTTATATAAGAAGTGGGGTTTTGAAACAATTGGGACATATAAGAAAAATTTGAAGATAGATAACAGGTATTTTGATACTTACATTATGCATAGATATTTATAAAAAAAGTGAGAAGTAAATCTCACTTTTTATAATATAGCTTTTAAGAAGTTTTTTAATCGTTCATTTTTGGGATTGGCAAATAATTCTTGGGGTTCATTTTCCTCCAGAATTTTTCCTTCATCCATAAATATAATTCTATCGGCTATTTCTTTAGCAAAACCCATTTCATGAGTAACAATTATCAATGT
>JBAXYK010000144.1:0-2784 GCA_041670825.1 Bacilli bacterium
ATACCATTCATTTTTCCCAGGTATTACTAAAAGAGTGTTCAAAAGATTTGATCATCTTTCAATCTATTTATTTATTGCTGGGACTTATACTCCACTTTGCTTATTAGTTTTAAAAGGAGTAAGTGGATTAGTACTATTTATTATTGTATGGGTACTTGCAATTATTGGAGTCACACTAAAATCTATATGGATAAAGCGTTTTGCACTTATTCATATTTTATTGTATTTAGGTATTGGGTGGTCAATAGTATGGTTTGCTCCAACATTATTTGTTGAATTACCAAAAATGGCAACATTACTAATTGCCGGTGGTGGTGTAGTATATTCTCTTGGTGTTATATTCTATGCATTTAAACTTGTTAAGTGGAATCATGCAATTTGGCATTTGTTTGTTTTGGGTGGAACTATATTACAGTTTCTAGCAATATATTTATACGTTTTATAAAAAAAGGAGAAAAAATTCTCCAAAAAAGTATTTTATAGCCTTTATATAGTAGAGGCATCAAGGAGGGAACATCCATGGCTTCGTTTATACAGCAGTTTTTTACCTCTTTTGATGACGAAATAATTAAACGCATTGCAAATGGTGAAGAAAATGCTTTGTATGAATTATATCTTAACTACAAAAAACCCTTGTTTATGTACGCACTTTCACTTGTAAGAGATTATCAATTAGCAGAGGATGTTTCCCATGATACCTTCATTAACATTAAAGAATATGCTAATACTTATAAGGAAGGAACTAATGCAAAAGCATGGATTTTCACAATTTGTCGCAATTGTGCTTATGCATTACTTAATAGTCGCAAAAATGAAATATCTGTAGAAAATGAAAAGTTTGATTATATTATTGATCAAGAATATCAAACATCAAGTTCAAATCCAGAATTCGTTAAAAAAGCATTTTCATATTTAAATAGTCAAGAGCAAGAAATTGTTAGTTTACACATATATGGAGAATTAAGACATACTGAAATTGCAGAAATGCTTAATTTACCATATAGTCAAGTTCGTTCAATTTATGCATATGCTTTAAAGAAAATGCGAAAAAATATGCGAAAGGAGGAATACTATGATTAAAAATAAGTTTGAAAAGAAACTTAAACAGAGTTTTGATTTAGAAGTTAAAGATTATCTTGAAAAACCTGAAAATTATGATTTATCAAACAGAAGATTAAATCATAGATTTCCAACAAAGACTATCCTTGCAACTTTATGTAGTGCTTGTGTAATTTTAGTAATTGTTATTAACAATAATAATGCTAGTAAAGCAATATATAATAGTATGGGTGCCCAAGGGACAATCTCTAGTTCTTCTTCCGCTGTAGCATCATCTTCTCAAGATAGTAATTATGTATATTATGAATTAGATAAAGTTGAAGAAACTGAGATTAATACTTATGCTGGTTATGAATTATTACCTCTATCTTTAAACGGGGAGTATTCTACAAAAGAGTTATATTCTTTAAGTAAGAATGGTGATATTTTTGAAGCATATCAAGTTAACATCAGAAGTTTTGATGAAGTTAAAAAAATTACATTGTTAATTAATAAAGATTTAAGTAAGCAGGAAGCTCTTAAAAATGAGGGATTAAAGGAAACAATTATAAATGGTGTTAGTGTAATATTTTATGAATATGACTATGAACAAAAATATTCAGCGACATTTATTGTAAACAATATTTCTTTTGAAGCAATCGGTTATGATTTATCAAAAGAAGAATTTAGTGAAGTAATAAAAGAAATAGTTAATTAGCCTCTTTTTTAAAAAAAGAGGTCTTTTTTTGCTTTATTGAAAAGACCAAAGCAATAATGTAAAATTATGAACAAGAGAGGTAATAGTATGAATATAGATTTGGAGTATTATAAAAAAGTTGCTACTAGGGTATTTAATGAAGATTCTCCTAGTGGGTTTACTAAAAGTGCAATTGATGTAATTGATGAATTATTAAAAGAAATAGGTTATCAAGGGAAAAGAACCCAAAAAGGTAATCTAGTTGTTGATTTAGAAGGGATAAATAATGATTATGTAGTAGCAACCAGTGCTCATGTTGATACATTAGGATTAATGGTTCGCTCTATAAAAAGTAATGGGTATCTTGCTGTTACTAATATTGGGGGGCCAATAATACCAACCTTAGATGGCGAATATTGCAAAATTGTTACTAGAGATAACAAAAAATATAGTGGAACTATTTTGTCGACATCTGCAGCAATACATGTATATAAAGATGCTTCTAGCAAAACAAGAGATATTGATAATATAGAAGTAAGAATTGATGAAGTAGTAAAAAATGCAAAAGATGTTGAGAATTTAGGAATAAGTAATGGTGATTATGTCTTAATTGACCCTAAATTCACACTAACAAAATCAGGATTTATTAAATCTAGATTTATTGATGATAAGGGTTCAGCATGTTGTTTATTATCTATTTTAAAATATTTTAAAGATAATAAAATTAAACCAAAGAATAAAACAAAATTTATTTTTGTTGTTCATGAAGAGGTTGGACATGGAGCTAGCGCAATTAGTGATGATATCAAAGAATTTGTGACAATTGATATGGGATGTGTTGGGTTAGACTTAGCGGGGAACGAATATGCTGTATCTATTGCAGCAAAAGATTCCGGAGGACCTTATGATTATGAATTAACCACAAGATTAATTAATTTGGCAAAAGATAACAAATTAAGTTATGTAGTTGATATTTTCCCTTATTATGGTAGTGATATTGGAGCTGCATATAGGGCAGGGCATGATTTTAAAGGGGCATTAATTGGTCC
>JBAXYK010000145.1:0-2780 GCA_041670825.1 Bacilli bacterium
ACTTGGAAGAATTTATTTGGTTACGATTTTACAGGCAGTATTTGTTTTTTTGTGGAGTTTACTTCTTGTTGTACCAGGAATTATTAAGGCATATTCATATTCTCAAGCAAACTACTTAATTCTAGATGAGCCTCATCTAAAACCAATGGAGGCTTTGCATAAAAGTAGTGAGTTGATGTATGGGCATAAGTTTGAATTATTTATTCTACAATTATCTTTTTTCTGGTGGATGATACTTTCTTCAATAAGTTTTGGAATTGCAATGATATATGTTGCTCCTTATATGGAAATGACTTTTCTAGCTTTCTATTATCATTTAAGAAAAGAAGTGCTTGGTGATAATACAAAATATATAAATGACATAGTAGAAGAAGGAGCATATCATTATAATGGCTAATTTTTATTACGATACAAGAATAAAGGATTTGAGAATTAGAACTACAAATAAGAGTGATGTTGATTTAATTTTAAGTTTTATTAAAGGAATAGCGGAGTATGAAAAAATGACAAATGAAGTCATTGCCACTAAAGAAACTTTATTAAAATCTATTTTTGAACTACATCAAGCAGAGGTTTTGATAGCCCAATATAACAACATTCCAATAGGATTTGCATTATTTTTTGAATCATTTTCAACATTTATTGGTCATGCAAATATGTATTTAGAAGATTTTTATGTAAATCCAGAATATCGTCATAATGGTTTTGGTAAAGAGATTTTTAGAATACTTGCCTTGATTGCCAAAGAACGAGGTTATGAAAGATTTGAATGGACATGTCTTAATTGGAATACTTCAGCCCAAGAATTTTATAAGAAAATGGGTGCAGTAAAAATGAGTGAGTGGACAGTCCATCGCTTAGTAAAAAGTCAATTTCAAGAAATTATAGATAAATAAAAAAGGAAGTTAATCTTCCTTTTTATCTTACTCTTTTCAAGAATTCTTTTGTTCTATTTTCTTTAGGACTATCAAATATTTCACTAGGTGTTCCACTTTCAAGTATTACACCTTCATCCATAAAAATAACTCTACTTGATACTTCTTTTGCAAAACCCATTTCGTGAGTAACAACGACCATGGTCATGCCTTGTTTGGCTAGATTAACCATTACATCTAGAACTTCACCAACAATTTCTGGATCAAGAGCACTTGTTGGTTCATCAAAAAGCATAATCTCAGGATTCATGCAAAGAGCTCTAGCAATAGCAACTCTTTGCTTTTGTCCACCAGAAAGCATTCTAGAATCATAATGAACAAAATCTTTAAGCCCTACTTGAGTTAATTTTTCAATAGCTATTTTTTCTGCCTCTTCCTTAGACATTTTCAATATTTTTCTTGGTCCAATTGTACAATTTTTTAAAACATTCATGTTATTGAATAGATTGAAAGATTGAAAAACTATTCCAATTTTTTCTCTTAGTTTATTGATGTTTGTCTTATCATCTAAGAGTTCAACATCTTTAAACTTTATTGAACCTTCATCGGGCTCTTCTAACATATTTATGCACCTAAGAAGGGTAGATTTACCACTTCCAGATGCTCCAATGATTGTGACAACTTCTCCCTTGTAAACATCAAGAGTTATTCCTTTTAGTACTTCATTGTTACCAAAAGATTTTTTTAAATTACTAATTTTTATAATTGGTTCCATTTTATTCTCCTTAATTTGAGCTTGTTATTTCTTTAGCTTGAACGTCCATTCTTTTTTCAATTCTAATTAAAATTTTAGAAGTTGTATATGTAAGGACTAAATAAATAATTGCTGCAATTAAATATGCTGGTACATAAGCATAGTGATTTCCTGCAATTGTTTTTGTGACACTAAATAAATCAACAACTTGGATTAAAGTTAATACTGCAGTATCTTTGATATTTACAATAAATTCATTACCAATTGAAGGCATAGAATTTTTTAAAGCTTGAGGAAATGTTATAAATAAATATGTTTTAAAGTTTGAAAATCCTAATGATCTTCCGGCTTCTATTTGCCCTTTATCAACAGATTGAATTCCTCCACGTAGTACTTCGATTAAGTAAGCGGTGGTATTTATTGTTACTGTAAATAGACCAGCTCTAAAAGGCGTCCATGTGGCATTTATTTCTTGAACACTGATTCCAAAAGCTGCAAATACATCTCTCATTAAGTAGAAGAAAATCATTGCTTGAACAATCATAGGTGTTCCTCTAATAATAGTTACATAAACTTTTGTAAACCATAAGCCAATCTTTTTTAAGAAAGTTACAAACACATTGTCTTTAGAATCAATTTTTTGAGTTCTAAAAACAACAAGCAGTGCTGCAATCACTAGGCCTAGTAGTGTTCCTAACAAAGAAATAACTAAAGTGGTTTCAATTCCTTTAAGAATCATTGGGACATATTTTACAAATAGGTAGGCTAATTGAAGTGAAAATGCTTGTCCTGAGGGATAGCGTTCCATGCTTCCCGCGGCATCTAAAGAACGAACTACCCCAAGGACAACAATGTCTAAGACTAAAAGGAAAATGATTAGTAAAGATACAATCTTGCTAATTTTAATTATAAGATGGCGGTATTGATTATTAATAATTTCTTTGTTTGTTTGATCTTCAATGATAAACAAAGAAGAGAAAATAATTGTTATTACTGATAATACAATAAAAACGATAGAAAATAGATTGGGATTTTGACCCATGATGGTAATTGTGCCATCAATTTGTAAATTTCCTTTGATGAAGTTTACACAAATAATAATTGAAATTATACTTAGCGCAAGATTGTAAAGATTGTCAATTTTCTTTTCT
>JBAXYK010000146.1:0-2773 GCA_041670825.1 Bacilli bacterium
TATATAATGCAATTGTTTGGCAATCAAGACAATCATTAGAAATAAGTGATTATTTGATTAAAAAAGGTTATGAAGATTTAATTCATCAAAAAACAGGTTTAATAATTAATCCATATTTTTCAGCGACTAAAATTAAATGGATATTGGATAATGTCCCAAATGCTCGTAAAAAAGCAAAAAATGGAGAGTTATTATTTGGAACTATTGATACATGGCTTGTTTGGAAATTGACAAATGGTAAAGTACATGTTACTGATTATTCCAATGCTTCTAGAACAATGCTTTTTAATATCAATACATTAGAATGGGATAAAGAGATTTTAGATATTCTAGATATTCCGCTTAGCATGTTGCCAAATGTAAGATCATCAAGTGAAATATATGGGTATGCTGAAGTATTATCACCATTTTCCAGTAAACAAAGAATTCCAATTTCAGGAATTGCTGGAGATCAACAGGCTTCATTATTTGGCCAGTGCTGTTATGAAGCTGGCAAGGCAAAAAACACTTATGGTACTGGTTGCTTTATGTTGTTAAATACTGGAGAAAAGCCAATTTTTTCTAAAAAAGGACTTCTAACAACAATTGCTTGGGGCATAGATGGTAAAATAGAATATGCTCTAGAAGGCTCAGTTTTCATTGGAGGGTCAGTTGTTCAGTTTTTAAGAGATGGCTTAAGAATGTTAAAAACTTCCGCAGAAAGCGAGAATTATGCTAAAAGAGTTGACTCAACTCAAGGAGTTTATTTTGTTCCAGCATTTGTTGGTTTAGGTACTCCATATTGGGATAATGATGCTAGAGGATCAATATTTGGATTAACAAGAGGAACGACCAAAGAACATTTTATTAGGGCAGCTCTAGAGTCCATAGCTTATCAATCAAAAGATGTTATGGAAGTTATGCAAAAAGAGTCACATATAAAGTTAAAGTCACTTTGTGTAGATGGTGGAGCAACCGAAAATAATTTCTTGATGCAGTTTCAAGCAGATATTTTGGGTTGTGAGATTAAGTTGCCTAAAGTTTTGGAGACAACAGCACTTGGAGCAGCATATTTAGCTGGATTAGCAGTTGGTTACTATTCATCAAGAAGTGGTATTCAAAAGTGTCATTGTTTGAATAAAACTTTTACTCCAAAAATGAACCAATCAGAGATAGATTCGTTATATAAGGGTTGGAAATTAGCAGTTAAAGCTACAAGAGTATTTAAATAAAGTAGGGAGAAGAATATATATGTTTGATGTAATTATAATTGGTGCAGGAGTAGTTGGATGTGCCGTTGCTAGAGAGTTAGCAAAGTATAATTTAAAAATAGCAGTTTTAGAAAAGGAAATGGATGTATGTGAAGCCACTAGTATGGCAAATAGTGCAATAGTGCACTCTGGATATGATCCCAATCCTCAAACTTTGAAAGCAAAACTTAATGTAATTGGTAATAAAATGTTTGATTCAGTATGTAAGGAACTAGATGTTGAGTTCAAAAGACATGGTTCTATAACTGTAGCTTTTAATGATGAAGAGATTCAAACATTAAAAAAATTACAAGAAAATGGATTAAAAAATGGTGTTGAGACTAAATTATTAACAGCAGAAGAGCTTCTAAAGTTGGAACCAAGAATTTCTCCTCAAGCAAAGGGAGGACTTTTAGCTCCAACCTGTGGAATCGTAAATCCTTTTGAATTAACTGTTGCTCTAATGGAAAATGCGATGGATAATGGTACAAAATTATTCTTAGATACCCAAGTTTTAGATATAAAAAAGAACGATAATAAATATGTAGTTGTTACAGATAAAGGAAATTATGAGGGCAGAATTATAATAAATTGTGCAGGACTATTTTCTGGCAAGATAGCGGAAATGATTGGTAACAAAGAAATAGTCATTAAACCAAGAAAAGGTCAATATTATGTACTAGATCATTTTAAAGAACCATTTGTTAATCATACTCTTTTCCCATGTCCAACCAATAAAGGTAAAGGGGTTTTGATAACACCAACTACACATGGCAATTACCTAATAGGACCTTCAAGTGAGTTTACTCAAGAGTCTTATGATGTATCTACAGATGCTGAGGATTTGGCGTATGTAAAAGAACGAGCAAAACTATTAATTCCAGATGTTCCTTTTAATTATATGATTAGAACTTTTGCAGGTAATAGAGCAGTATCACAAACCAATGATTTTATAATAGAAGAAGATGCTAAGGCTAAGAACTTTTATCATGTAGCTGGTATACAATCACCAGGACTTGCTTCAGCACTAGCAATAGCTCAATATGTGGCTAATATGATTAATAAGAATGAGAAATTAGTAGCAAACAAAGATTTTAATCCTATTAGAAGACCTTTTATTCGTTTAAATAAATTAAGCAATAAAGAAAAGGAAGATCTTATAAAAAAGGATTCAAGGTTTGGTAAAATTGTTTGCAGGTGTGAAATCGTAAGTGAAGGCGAAATTATTGATTCAATTTCTAGAAATTGTGGCGCAAGAACTATAAAGGGTGTCAAAAAAAGATTGCGTGCTGGATTTGGTAAGTGTCAAGGTGGTTTTTGCGAACCATTAGTAATAAAAATATTGGCAAGAGAACTAGGTGTTGACCCAATGTCAATAAGGTATGGTAATAAGGAATCATATATTTTATTATGTAAGACCAAGAATGATGGAGGCGATAAATAATGAAAAACTATGATATCGTCATAATTGGTGGTGGAAGCGCGGGACTTGCTGCGGCAATTTCTGCATATGATAATGGTATTAAGAACATCTTGTTGATTGA
>JBAXYK010000147.1:0-2771 GCA_041670825.1 Bacilli bacterium
AATATATAATGACAAATAATATTTGTGTTTTGATTATGGCTGGAGGGGAGCGTTTGATTGATTCTGAGAGGAGTTTGATGTTATAATGTTTGAAATAAAATGTATTTTGAGGAAAAGTATTAACTTTGCATTCATTATTTAGTGGATAACATTATGAACTTGGAAGAAAAAGACATTCAAAATATTTGGAATAAAGCAACTATTGTTGAAGGATATAATTCAGATGCATATAGAAAAGATGCTTGTGGTGCTTGGATTATGAGGGATAAATTGGGGGATAGAAATCATATTTTTGGATGGGAGGTTGATCATATTTATCCTGTTAGCTTAGGGGGTAAGGATGATATTGAAAATTTGAGACCTTTGCATTGGGAAAATAATGTTAGTAAAGGAGATGATTATCCAAGATATAAATCTGTGATAACTTCTAATGGAGCTAAAAATTTATACAAAGAACAGTGGTTAACTGTAAATTCAAAAAGACAAGCTATTCTTTCACAATTGTATAATAAATAGAAATGAAATTAAAATCGTTAATCGTTAATAGATTATTTAATCAGTATTCTTATAATATAGATTTCAAAGATGATATTAATATTATAACTAGTCCTAATGGTTATGGTAAATCTACTATTCTAAGGACTATTAGTAGTTTGTTTGATTTAAATTTCTATTATTTTTTTCAAATTCCATTTGAAAAAATAATATTTAAGTTTGATAATGATTATTATATATCTGTTGCTAAAAAAAATACTTCTTCTATTAATGATGATTCGTCGGATATTAGTGAAGAATCGGATATTTTAATTAGAGAACAATTATTTGTTTCAATTAATGATGAAAAAGAAATTATTATTGAAAAGGATGATATTGAATCTTCTTTTGAAAAGTTAGGCTTTATTAAGTTTGAAAATGACTTATGGTTTGATTCTAAGGGAGAGAAGTATTTTTCTTCATTAGATATTCTTATCCAAAATCCTTCGATAATTGAAAGTTTATTTAAGGATAAAGGAGAGCTATTGATGCAGTTATCCGGAACAAATGTATTGTTTATAAAAGATAATAGATTATTTTCTTCTTCTTTTGAAAAGTGTTTTTCAGAAAATTTAATTCATATTGAAAAGTATGTAATTGAAGATAATGCTAATAAACTTAAATATATACTTACTGAAAAAAAGAGAGAGTTTAGTAAGAGATTTCAAGCGTCTCAGAGTAAAATTATTGCTTCCATTACAGTAAGTTCTAATTTGAATATTTTAGTTGATGAGTATAATAAAAGGGCAGAAATTCTTAATGATAAGTTTGGTAGAGCTTTTTCGTTTGGTATTTGTGAGGAGATAAAAATTCCTGTTGATTTTAATGATGGTAATAAGGTTTATTTATCAATTACTTTGCAAGAATATGAAAAAGTTATTGATGAATTTATTGAGTTTATTGAAAAAATAGAATTATTTATTGATATTATTACTAAAAGTGAGTTTTCTAATAAAGAAATTCTAGTTAAGTCTGAGTTTGGCTATAGATTTATTTCAGATAGTGGATTTTTTATTTCTAATAAATACTTGTCTTCGGGAGAACAACACAGAGTTATTACGCTTTTTGAACTGATATTTAATTCAAATAATGGCATGTTAATACTATTTGATGAGCCTGAATTATCTAATCACGTTATGTGGCAATTGTCTTTTATAAGTGATATGGAAAGAGTGTTTAAAGGGAAAAATATTCAGTCTATAATTGCTACCCATTCTCCTCAAATTATTGATGGTAGGTGGAATTTAACTAAAGATTTATATCAGATAAGTAATGACAACAATGTCTCGCTCACTTAATAATTTTCTTACTGAAGAAGAATATGCTCTTATTACCATCCCATTGGCGTCAAATTCTCCTTTAGGAAGAAAAACGGTTTGGATTATTGTTGAGGATGATTATGATAAGGCAATTTATTCGAAATTTTTTACAAAGAATTGCCATATTTTCAATTCTCAAAAATCAGAAACTTTAACAAAAAAAGGATGTTTAAATGTTGAAAATATTGTTTCTGAGCTGAATAGTAGAATATTCGGTGGTCTGATTTTTGGAATAAGGGATGCTGATTATACAAGATTCGATTCAAATTATACTTTGCCGGATAATATATTTCGTACCGACTATAGGGATATTGAAATGATGATGTTTGAGTGCGAAGAGGTAAAAGCATTTTTTTGTTCTCAATATCATAATTTTACTGCAAGTTACATTACAAGCTTATCTTATGCAAAGGAAATAGGTTATTTTAGAATCTTTAATGATGTTTTTCATTTGGGTTTTAACTTTAAGAGGAAATTGAAATTTGATTTTCTGGATAGAATAGATAGATATTCTCATGAACAATTGAACAATGATTTAGCACAACTTTTTATTAGTGATTGTTCTGATTTTTCTGTGAATGATTTTAATGATTTTCGAAATACTATATATGAAAATAAAGATTTTGAGATATGCAGAGGTCATGATGTAGTGAGGGTGATTATCAGTATTATTAAAAAAGATTATCCACAAAATCTAAGTAAAGAGACTATAAATAATAATTTGAAAGATAATTATTCTCAAACAAGTTTTTATTCTTCAACCTTATTTTCTGATATTAAGGCATGGTGTGTTTCTCATAATAAAATAATTTGGGATTGATTTTAAGGTGGTATTTCCATTTGTTTCCTTATTCTTAAATTGGGTAAACCTTGGGCTTTTTGGGAGTTTTAAATTGTAATTTTTATGGAAAATAATAT
>JBAXYK010000148.1:0-2744 GCA_041670825.1 Bacilli bacterium
CCAAAAGATAAATTCACACTCTTTTCATAAAAGCTTCATAAATTACTATTGAAGCTGCAATACTCACATTAAGAGATGCCATTTCTCCAATCATTGGTATAAAGACTCTGTTGTGCTTATAATCATACCAAGATTTATCAATTCCATATCTTTCGCTACCAACCACTATAGCAATCTTCCCTTCATATTCATAATGCTTATAATCTTTCCCATCCAATGGTTCTGCTAAAAAAACCTGAAAATTATTTGACATTAAGAAATTATTTGCTGAAGCAAAATCAGTTTCAATAATATTAGTAAAAAGTTGCATACCTCTACTTGCCTGCATTACTTTGGGATTAAATATCCTTGCTTTTGTGTTAATAATTAAAATTAAATCCACGCCACAAGCATTACAAGTTCTAATAATTGAACCAACATTTCCTGGAGTCTCAAGACCATCTAGAACAACAATAAATTTAGAATCATTAAAATCTTTAATTTCCTTTTTGAAAGTTTTAAATGTCCCCACTAATCCTTGAGCATTATCTTTTGAAACTAAACTATGGTATGATTTCATATTGATTTTACCGCAAATTTGGCTATTAATTTTATAATATTCTACTATCTTTCTAGCTTCTTCACTATAAATTAATTCATCACAATAGAAAAAAGTATCACAAGGAAGTTTGAAATCTTTTGCTAACTTAAAAATTGAAAGGTCTTCAACTACATAATATGTTTTATTTGAAGTGTCGTTCTTCAACTTTTTTATTGAGCTTATGATTTCTTTTATGTTGTCAGCCATGATAATTACCTCACTGATATAATTATATCATAATTTTAAAAATAAAAAAATGGTGCCACATGGCAGAATCGAACTGCCAACGGATCCTTACCATGGATCTGTTTTACCATTAAACTAAAGTGGCACAGCAAAATTATTCTACAATATAAAATATTCAATGTCAATTGAGCATATTTATAAGTAATATTATATTATTTCTCCAAGCAAATCATAAACATAATATCCTACTATTTTTACTTTTACCTCATCACCTGGATTTAGTTTTTTATCACTTTCAAGATATATCCAACCATCTATTTCATCACCAGCAAAAGCATAACTTCTTGCTTTATATTTTTTCATAGAATTATCATAATTATCAATAAAAGCTGTATGAATTTTACCAACTTGATTCTTAGAATTTTTAATAGCAATTTTTCTTTGTATTTTTAAAATCTCTTGATACCTTTTGTTCTTAATTTCCTCATCTATATCTCCATGCATCATAGCAGCTGGTGTATCTTCTTCTTTTGAAAACTTAAAAACGCCAAGTCTATCGAATCTTGCATTCTCAACAAATTCTATCATTTCATTAAAATCTTCATCTGTTTCATAATCAAAACCAACCATTAAAGTCGTTCTAAATATAGCATTAGGAATTTCTTTTCTAATATAATTAATGAGTTCTAGAGCATTTTGTGTTGTTCCTCTTCTATTCATTAATTTTAACATTCTGTTAGATCCGTGTTGCATAGGTATATCAAAATAAGGTGCTATGTTCTCGTGATTTTTAACAACTTGCACCAATTCCTTAGTAACATCATTTGGGTATAAATATAAGAAACGTAGAAGTTTTAAATCATTAATGCTTGAAAGTTTTTCAAGTAATTCTTCTATAGAAGTTCCAATATCTTTACCGTAACGAGTTGTATCTTGAGATATTAGTACTATTTCTTTATAACCACTTTTAACAAGAGAATTGACCTCTTCATATATATCATCTAATTGTCTAGATTTATATTTACCACGAATTAATGGTATAGCACAGTATGAACAATTATTATTGCATCCATCAGCAATTCTTACATATGCCCAATGATTTGGAGTGCCAATAACGCGTCTATTATAAGATAAGGATTCTTGAATATTACTTTTCTCTCCCATTAATTGCGAAACAATTTCACCAAAATTTTGATATTCATCAATAGCAATAAACCGGTCAACCTCAGGTATTTCATTTTCCAATATATCTTTATACCTTTGAGAAAGACATCCCATTACCATTATTTTTTTATTCTCTTTTTTATATTTAAGCACATTAAAAATCATGTTTATTGCTTCTTCTTTAGCAGATTGAATAAATCCGCAAGTATTGATAACAATTAAATCAGCTTTTTCTAGATTATTAGTAATTTCATAACCATCCTTTTTAAAAAGACCTAAAGCCATTTCTGAATCTACTAAATTTTTTGCACACCCCAAAGATATTAAAGCTACCTGCATTTTATCACTCCATTACAATGTAAGAGTATATACAAAATTAAAGTTTTTTTCAAACAATATAATCATTTATTTAAATAGTCACCATCAGACAATATGTGAATTAGTATTCATATTAATTTTTGTTATAGATGCTTAAAAAAGGTATACAAAATAATAATAATTGTGATAGTATTATGGTAATAAAAATTAAGGGGAATTATGATGAAATCTTTTTGGAATGGACTCGCTAAATATACATTGTTAGGAGTTTTGATTGGCTCTTTAATAGGTGTATATCAATTAGTAGCGGGAATTGCTGTTAAATTTTCTAATAAAATAATTTGTTTACCTGATTACGATTGTGTAATAGTCGCTATTATTGGTTCACTTTTTCTTGCCTATTTTGCAAGACTACTAACTACAATAGATAAAAATATTGCTGGTGGTGGAGTTCCAATGATAGAACTTGCTATAAAAGGCAAAAACAAATCAATAC
>JBAXYK010000149.1:0-2739 GCA_041670825.1 Bacilli bacterium
CGGCAGAGACACTATTTTTATCAATAGCAAATAATTTCAATTTAAAAAATATTGAATATATAAAAGATGTCATTGCCTGGTTCAATTCGCTTTTAATTGTTTTTGAAAATAATGCTAATAGTTTAGATATATATAGTTTAGAAGGCGGAAAATACCATAATCAAGCTTTAGAAATATTAAAAAAGGCAGATATAGGTATTAAAAGTTTTGAAGTAGAAAAAGATAAGATTGCAAATGTTCTTAATCCTAATGATGTATTGGCGTTAAATACACAAATGCAAATAAATCCCGAAAAATATATGGGACAATTAAAACAAGAACAAGAAAATTTATATAAAATAGATTTGAAAACTTTCTTTAATGTTTTTGACAAAAACTATAATGTAGTTGGACAAAAAGAAATTAAATTAATTAAAGATATTGGTTTTAATTCAGAAGGAACGGTTCGACTATTAAATTATTTAGGATGGATTTTGGCTGCTCTTGATAAAGGCAGAGTGATACTGATTGATGAAATTGATTCTAAATTACATTTTTTGGTAGCTGATTATTTGATTAATTTGTTTAATTCAATAGATAATAATCCCAAAAATTCTCAATTAATATGTACAGCGCATAATATCATGTTACTTGATAAAGATTTAAGAAGAGATCAAATATATTTAACGTGTAAAGATGATTTTGGCGTAAGTAAATTGACATGTCTTTCAGATTATAAAGGCGTAAGAAAAAATGATCTATTCAGCAAAAAATATCTAGCTGGCTTTTATTCGAATTTACCTTATATGGGAAAATAAGAAGGAGATAATATAATGCCTAGAAAATCTAATACGATATTTCAGAAAAATAAATTTTATATTCTGACTAATGGTAAGGAAAGTGAAAAAAATTATTTTGAATTGCTAAAATGTAAAAGAAGTATCTATAAGGTTACTATAAAATATTGTAATTCTGATCCAATGAGTATGGTTAAAGAAGCAATAGAATTGAAAAACAATCCTAATGTTAATGTTGCAATAAGTAAAATTTGGTGTGTTTTTGATGTTGATGAGTATTTCCGGGATTCTAATAAAGGAAGAGAAATTTTATCTTTAGCAAAAAATAATGGAATTGGATGTGCCATCTCGAATCTTGCATTTGAAGTATGGCTGATATATCATTTCAAAGAATTTATGAATAATATGTCTTGTAAAAACCATGAACAAGAGTTAAATAAATTGTTGAAAGATGTTTGTAAATATAAAGGTAATTATGATAAAACTGACGAGAAAATATTTGAAAAACATTTAATTCCTAGACTTGACAAAGCAATGACAAATTCAAAGGCTTCTCACCAAAAGAGAATAAAAGAATATAAGGAAACCCATAATTGTTGCGATATATATCCAATATGGGAATGGAATTCATGTACCAACGTATATCAATTAATTGAAGAATTAAAACTAAAGGAGTTAAGTAAGTGAGTATTATAAATGAACTTTTAGATAAATATAATAAAGTTCAATACAATGAATATGAAAGCACGATGATACCAACAAAGTATAAAATAATTGGTCTTACAACACCTCAAATCAAAGATGCAGTATCTCTACTTTCAAAAGGTAATTTAGATGCAGTTCTAGCAGACTTTAATTTTAATTATTATGAAAGTGTAATGATTCATGCCCTTATGCTTTCTTATATACCCAAAAATAATAAGGAAGAATTTTATAAGCATCTAATTAAAATAGTTCCTTATTTTGATAATTGGGCAGTTGTAGATTCTTCGGTTTCTTACTATAAAATAATTGGTAAATACCCAGAATATTTTTATAAATATTTGTTAGAGTGCTTAGGTTCAAAAGATCCTTTTGTTACTAGATTTGGAGTAGTGGCTCTTATGCGCTACTACATAAAAAAAGAAGAAGTATATGACATAGTAAAAATCATTCAAAAAATTGAAAGTGAAAACTATTATTTAAATATGGCTATTTCTTGGTTTATAGCAGAATTAATGGTAACCAACTTTGATTTAGCATTATCCATCTTAAAAGAAGAAAATATAAATATTTTTGTATTTAGAAAAGCTATCTCAAAAGGTATAGATTCTTTTAGAGTATCACCAGAGCAAAAAAGTATATTAAAAGATTTAAGAAATAGTAAATTTAAGTAAAATCAACTTTATTTATAAAGACAACAAAACACTTGATAAAACAAGTGTTTTTTATTATTTCAATCTAATTAATAATTTCAAAAAAACGATATTGTCTGCGATAATCACATTTTTAAGTATTGAGGATAATGCTACGATAAAAGTGGTGGTACCACCTTGCAATGATTAATCAAAAAAAATTAATAATTATAAGGAGTAATGAATATGCTAAAGAAGTTACTTGGAGTTTTAATGTGCTTATTGATAAGTACACCACTAAGTCAGACTATTATGCCAAATGATTATGAAGATGATTTTGTTATACAAGAATCAGGAAACAATATTTCTTTAATAAATAATGTTAATTTTTATCCTTACAAAATAGTAGATTCACTTATTAGTAATAGAGGATATAATCGCTTTATTATCTATGAATTTAATGAATTTATGGAAGTAGAAAAATCTAGGGTAATAGACCTAAAAGATTTTTCTTATTTACCAATTTTAAATTCATCAAATTCTTTATATCTAGAAGATGGTAAAATAATAACTTTGATTTTGTATTATGATGATAATTACGATTATAAGATAAGCATAATTAAAGTAGA
>JBAXYK010000150.1:0-2736 GCA_041670825.1 Bacilli bacterium
AACTGCACTATGCTATATAGGATTTTTAGTAATAAACACTGTTCAATTAGGTGCGACAGTAGATTATGCAATTTTGTTCACAGATCATTATGTAAATAATAGAAAGAATCTTGATAAAAAAGAAGCAATAAAGAAAAGCCTAAATGAAACTTTTAGTTCAATTTTAATATCAGCAACAATTTTAGCTTTTGCAGGTTTAACTTTGTGGTTTACATCTTCAAATCCAATAGTATCAGAACTTGGAATGTTGCTTGCAAGAGGGACATTTTTATCAATGTTATTAGTAATTGCCTTTTTACCAGCATTACTTTCTATGTTTGATAAAAAATCAATTAATAAAGAAAAAGTTATAAAGGGGGAAAAAAGATGAAAAAATTATTTTTAGCATCATCAGTAATTGTCTTAACATTCTTTTTAGTAAGTTCAGGAATGAATTATTCTAGTAATGCATCAACAATTAATCTAGATGTTAGTGAAGAATTAGCAATAGTAAATAATAAGGAAGAAGTAATATATGCCAATATTGATAACTCTGGGAAAGTAAGTAATATCTATGCAGTTAATATATTTGATATTAGTGAAGGGGGGATAGTATCTGATTATGGAAATTATTCATCCATAAAAAACTTAACTAATAGTAATGAAATAAAATATGAAAACGAAACTATTAGTGTAAAAAGTGATTCGGGAACATTTTATTATCAAGGCAATTTAATCAGTCAAAACCTACCTTGGAATATTGATATCAAGTACTATTTAGATGGTGTAGAAGTAACTCCAGCGCAATTATCAGGAAGTAGTGGGCATTTACTTATAAGTCTAAATAGTAGTAAGAACCAAGAAGTTAATTCATTCTTCTATGATAATTATTTAATGCAAGTATCTTTTAGTCTAAACGTTAACAAAGCTACAAATGTAGTAGTAAATCAAGGTATAATAGCAAACTCAGGGAAAAATAAACTTGTTAATTGCACAATTATGCCAAAAACTGATGCTAATATAAAAGTGGAAGCAGATGTTACCAATTTTTCTATGGATGGCATTGATATAGCAGCGATGCCAATGTCAATGGATTTTGATATTCCAGATGTTTCTAGTATTAGTGGAGAGTTTGATGATTTGATATCAGCAGTTGGTGATTTTTCAAGTGGCGTTAATGCAATGAGTGATGCTGCTAATGATATGAAACAAGGGCTACACGAGTTACTTAATGGCTCAATTGATTTTTCTCAAGGATTAAATGATATATCTAGTAATTTTGCTGCAATTTTAAATGGTTCATCTAGTATTAAAGATGGATTGAATTTGCTTTCTTCATCCGTTAGTGGACTTGGAAGTATGGTAGATTTTAGTTCTATTGAAGCATTGCCAGCAGGTCTTAATACAATTTCAAGTGGACTTACATCAATGTCTTCAGGATTAGATACTTTAAAAAGTAATTTTAACTCGGCCTATGGAGCTTTAGATACAAGCATAAATTCAATTCCAGAGTGTGATATATTACCAAGTGAGATACAAAGTTTGCGCGATAATAATCCAAGTTCTACTGAATTAATTGATAAATTAAGTAGTTTTTATAGTAGTGCTTGTGCGGTAAAAGTAACATATGAAAATGTTGAGCCAGCTTTTGGGGCTATAGATACAGGATTAAGTGGTGTGATAACTAATTTAGGAACAATAATTACCTCATTAAATAGTATGGCTAGTGGTATTGAAAGTTCTTTTGGTGATGAAGATTATGGCTTAATGCTGTCTACATTAGAAAATTCAATAGCTGCGATAGCTACTAACTATAATTCGTTTCACCAAGGACTAACTGCTTATTATGCCGGGCTAAATATGTTAGTTGATGGATATAGTGATTTTAACTCTGGACTAAGAGAATTATATTTAGGTGATGTTGAGTTTTATAATGGAATGGTTGAGTTAAGTGAAGGGGCTTTGCAACTACTTGAAGGAGTACAAGAAATACCTCAACAGCTTCAAGAAAAAATAGATGAATTAATGAGCCAGTATAGTAATAAAGATTTAGAATACATCTCATTTGTTAATCAAGAAAATGAGAATATTAAATCTGTTCAATTTGTAATTAAAGGATCTAGTATTGAAGAAAAAGTTATTGATATACCAGATGATGGAAACCAAAATAATAATGTTGAAGAAACATTTTGGACAAGACTAATCAATCTTTTTAGAAAAAATAGTTAAGCATAATTACTCATGGATAATAATTTCTATGTTAATATTACTTTACAATAGTAAAGGAGATAATCATAAATATGAATAAAGATAAATTAAAAATAATAGGTTTAAATGGGAGCCTAAGAAAAAAATCCTATAATGGGGCAGCATTAAGATTTGCTCAAAAAAATATGCCAGATAATTCAGAACTTGAAATATTAGATTTATCAAAGCTACCATTTTTTAATGAAGATGTAGAAGCAGAAGGTATTCCTAGTGTTGTTAGTGAATTTATTGATAAATTACTTCAAGCAGATGGATTCTTGATTTCCACTCCGGAATATAACTATTCAATTCCTCCAGTTTTGAAAAATGCCATAGACTGGGCCTCACGAGATGAAAGAATGCCATTTAAAGATAAGTGGGTAGCATTAATGAGTGCAAGTATGGGAGGACTAGGTGGAGCAAGAGCTCAATACCATCTTCGTCAAGTTGGAATATATCCTGAGATGAGGTTTTTAAATAAACCCGAAGTATTTATTGGTAGTGCACACA
>JBAXYK010000151.1:0-2733 GCA_041670825.1 Bacilli bacterium
TTATCGCACCAAAGCAAGCATAATAACTTGCATCATTTCCACCCACAATATCAAATTTTCTAAGAATAAAATCATCACTTAATACTAATTTAAATTTTTCTTGTATATTTTCTGTATTAGCAACTCCACCAGTCAATATGATTGGTAAATGATTGTTTTTCGTTAAATACAAAATTGATTTGGCAACCTCATCAATAATAATATCCAATGATTTATCAACAATCTCAACAATTTCTTTTTCTTTAATCATTTTTCCTGAGGTTTTGTTTTTATAAACTTCTATATTAGTTGCAGAAGTTAAATCTGCGCTACCATACTTAACTTTAACAATTTCAGCTTGTTTTTTATCATTATCAAGGAAGTTAGCAAGTTCACTAGTAATAAAATTACCTCCAGTTTTACCTTGACGATGTCCACAAAAGAGATTCTTATAGAAGAAGGATACTGAATTATGTGCTGCACCTAAATCAGCAATTAATATTCCACTTTTCCCTTCTTGTTCTTTTACAAGTGCCTTAAATAAAGCAATTGGCAACGGAATTACATCTAATATTTCAATTTCTAGTTCTTGGATAGCATCAACTATCCCTTTAGCTAAACTTTGAGGAGAAGAAACCACAAAAGAATCTAATTCTATAACATTACCTCTATATCCTATTGGAGGCTCTTCACCAACATTTTCACCATCTAAGCTATATTGGATAGGGTATATTCCTATAACCATTTCTCCTGGCATAATTTGATGAGATGCACAAGCATTTTTCAATAACTCTATGTCTCGAGAAGAAACAACTTTATTTACACTAGTTACACTATTACTTGCCTTTTTCCTATAGACATTCATATTATTTGAAGGCAAAACAATGATCAATTTCTTTATGTCAAAATCCATTTCTTTTGCTTTTTCAAGAAGACTTATTACTGTTCTTTGAATTTCATTCTTGGATGAAACATCACCAGATGAAATACCTTGAGTTTCAGTTGAAAAAATAGCACAAATATTGAACTTATCACTATTAACAGTTCCAATGACAAGCTTTGAAGACCATTCTCCTATATCTATAGCGGCATATATTTTCTCAGAAATCACTAGAAATCACCCTCTTTTTCATATTATCATATTTCGTTAATCGCATGGAAGAGCATAATCTGCTGCTCTATATATGTAACAATATTTATCATCTTTTAAACTTGGAGATGAAGTTAAAATTGAGTTTCTTATAATATCAATATTTTTCTCCGTTAATTTCTTATCTATTGATCCTAAATCAACTATCAGTAACAAATCATTGCTAAGATTTAAATCATTAGCTTTAAAAACAAAATCAACTACTGTTGTTGTGGATATATCATTTTTTGATATTGAAGAAATTTTATTTCTAACATTCTTTTCTGTTTTACCAAGTAAGTCTAATAAAAGAAGAAATTGCTCATTGGTATAATTATCTTCATCAAGTAGAAATGGTATAGAACCAAACTGTGCAATATGCTTAACATCAATAGCTTTAAAATTATTCAAACCATTAACTTCTTTACCATCACTTAAATAATATGTGCAATCATCACCATAATTTTCACAATAATTCCCTTTTTTCCCAACAACACTAATTTCATTCAATTCTATTTTTACTCCTAAAGGAGAAACATCAACGGTAGAGTTCTTAATATATTGATAATTATTTAATTCATTCTCAATATTTTCGCTGCTTATTGACCATAAAAAGTTCGAATTTGAAAATCCAGCAATACTATAAATATCTTCACTATTCAAAATAGAGATATTACCAGATAATTGAATAATTCTTGCCTTAGATAAAGGAGATACTAGATATGCTATTATTAAAATCCAAAAAACTAGGACAACAAAAAATCTTTTTTTAATACTATCAAGTCTTTTTTTCCTAGCACTTTTACATCTTGCTTTAAATGTAGATGTATTGCTATTTTCAACTGAACCATTAATAAAATCCATCTACTAATTCTCTCCTATCTTCAGTTTAAGCACAATTTTATAATATAATTATACACATTAATTTTAGCGTATTCAATTACACTTTGAAAAAAGGTGTAAATAAACCCAACATCAACCATATATATACTATTAAATTACTAATTAATAACTTAATAATCATTTTTTCAAAAAAAAGTCTACACATTGGCGTGTAGACATATACATAAAATAGAATATAGAAAGGGGGATATTAATTGTTGTCAGTACTCATTGTAGTTGTTGGATTTAACAGTTCTTCTATATCTCTTTTAAGTGTTTCGTTACGAGTGGAGATTTGTGCTATTTCATCATTCAGCAAATAATTTCCTTCTTTCAATTCATCTGTCATTGGTTGAAGGAATATAAAAGCAAAAACAAACAAAACAACACTTACGCAGAATAGTATCCTTGATAGATAGTCAAACTGTCTCATATTTCTTTTTTTAAGTTTCATTGTTCTTACCTCCTTATATTTTTTCAATTATTCTTAATTTTGCACTATGCGCTCTATTATTTTTTTCAATTTCTTGCTCGCTTGGAATAATAGGTTTTCTAGTTATTGATTTATACAAAATATCTTTTTTCGAAAGATCAATAGGCATAAATCTGTTTTTGCTTTCTTCTAAAGTGTATTTTTTGAATACTTCTTTAACAATTCTATCTTCCAAAGAATGAAAAGTTATAACACATATTCTTCCACCTGGATTCAATAGTTTAATTGCAGTATCTAATGTGTTTTCCAA
>JBAXYK010000152.1:0-2728 GCA_041670825.1 Bacilli bacterium
GGTAGCGGTTGTATTGCGATATCATTAAAAAAAATAAATTCTAATTTTAATTTTTTTGCTAGCGATATTGATAAAAAAGCTATAGAATTAGCCAAAGAAAATGCTAGCATCAATCATGTTTCAGTTAATTTTTTAGTTGGTGATATGCTAGAGCCATATGTAAAAAATGGCATAAAACTGGATATAATTGTTTCTAATCCACCATATATTGATTATGAAGATGAAGAAGTAGAATTAGGTGTTAGAAAATATGAACCTTCAATAGCATTATTTGCAGAAAATAAAGGATTAAAATATTATGAAGATATTTTAAAAAGTGTTCCCCAAGTTTTTAATAATAATGGAGTAATATATTTTGAAATAGGGTATAAACAAAAAAAAGATGTAATAGAATTAGTTCAAAAATATTATCCAGGAAACAATGATATAAAAACATATAAAGACTTGTCAGGATTGGATAGAGTTATAAAAATAAGTCTTAATAATTTGGAGAAATAATACGAAAATAATCGTGGATGCAGACGCTTGTCCTACCAAAGATATTATTGAGAATGTTGCTTCTAAAGAAAATATTAAATTAGTTTTTGTTTGCGATAATTCACATGAACTAACTATAAATTATGGATTGGTAATCCAAGTTGATAAAGGTAGTGATAAGGCAGATTATAAAGTCGTAAGTATGATTAAAAAAGAAGATTTAGTAATAACTCAAGATTATGGACTTGCTAGTCTTGCTTTAGTAAAAGGTGCAAGAGTTCTTCTTAATTCAGGGTTTGTTGTAGATTCTTATAACATAGAATCATATTTGAATTATCGCTATATAAGTTCTAAGGCAAGACAGGCTAAAATTAGAACAAAAAATATGCCAAAAAGAAATTTACAAGATGATGATAGGTTTGAAAAGAATCTTATTAAATTAATAAAAAAGCAGTGATGAATTAGCCTTCATTGATGTTGTTATATTAAATAAGTTGTGATAGTATAATTAAGAAAAGAGGTGATATTGTGAAAACTGTTATCTTAAATAAGAAAGAGTTTAAGCAAGTTGCCTCATTTTTATTTCAAGGATGCATTGTTGTTTTTCCCACAGAAACAGTGATGGGAATTGCTGTTGTTGCTGATAACTATGATAGCTATAAACAATTAATTGATGTTAAAAATAGACCATTAGAAAAGGCATTTCCACTTGTAGTGGGAGATAAAAAACAGATTTCTGATTTTGCAATTATTAATGATAAACAAAAAAGAATAATTGAAAAATTAATGCCAGGTCCGCTCACGATTGTTTTGAAGAAAAAGAACAATGTTCCAAGTTATGTTACTGCCGGGAAAGATAGTATTGCTATTAGGATGAGTGATGATGAATTTGTACTAAAAGTTTTAAAAGATTTGGGAAAACCAATTTTGCTCACAAGTGCAAATTTATCAGGAGAGCCATCATCATTAAATGATGAAGAAGCTCAGAAAATATTTTATGGCAAGGTTCGCGCAATAGTTCAAGGAGATTGTCCAATTCAAATTCCTTCAACAATTGTGGATTTAACAACGGCTGAACCTAAAATATTAAGAGAAGGCATTATCTCTATAGATCAAATAAATGAAATTTGGAGGGAATAGTATGATAATATCACTTGGGTCAGATCATGCAGGATTTAAAACTAAGCAGATCATTAAAGAGAATTTAGAAAAAAAGGGTCATAAAGTAATTGATTTTGGGACATTTAATGAAGACTCAGTCAATTATCCTCTTTTTGCTTTTAAAGTTGGAGAAAGTGTTGTAAAAAAAGAAAGTGAGTATGGCATTGTAATTTGTGGGACTGGAATAGGAGTTTCAATTTCAGCCAATAAAGTAAAGGGTGTTAGATGCGCTCTTGTAACTGATGAGAATACAGCAAAGCTTAGTAGAGAACACAATAATGCCAACGTATTAGCACTTTCTGGTAGATTTACTCCGATTGAGACAAACTTAAAAATTGTCGATTTATTTTTGGAAACTCCATTTGCTAATGGACGTCATTGTACAAGAATAGACTTAATAAGTGAATATGAAAGGAATCATTAGTGTATGAAAGATATTGAAATAGGACAGCTAATTGCAAAAGAGAAAGAGCGTCAATTAACTCACATTGAATTAATTGCTTCAGAGAATTTTGTTTCTGATGATATTTTGGAAGCGGCAGGAAGCATATTAACAAATAAATATGCTGAGGGTTATCCTTCAAAAAGATATTATGGAGGCTGTGAATACATTGACCAAATTGAGACAATAGCAATAGAAAGAGCAAAAAAACTTTTTAAAGCAGAGCACGCAAATGTTCAGCCACATTCTGGTTCACAAGCAAATATGGGTGTTTACCAAGCGATATTAAATCATGGAGATGTTGTTTTGGGTATGGACTTATCAGCGGGAGGTCATTTAACTCATGGGCATCCATTAAGCTTTTCTGGAATAAATTATGAGTTCCATAGCTATGGAGTAGATCCAACAACTGAATGTATTGATTATAATGAAGTTAGAAACGTTGCTTTAAAATATAAACCAAAACTGATAGTATGTGGAGCTAGTTCTTATCCAAGATTTATAGATTTTAAAAAATTTAGAGAAATAGCAGATGAAGTAGGAGCATATTTAATGGTTGATATGGCACACATCGCTGGTCTTGTTGCAGTTGGATTGCATCCTAGTCCAGTTCCATATGCCGATTTTGTCACATCAACAACTCATAAA
>JBAXYK010000153.1:0-2703 GCA_041670825.1 Bacilli bacterium
ATGGATCAAATGGAAAAGTAGGTGGGATAGAAAAATTACGGATAACGAACAAAAGTTGGGGGATTTGATATTTAGGCATAAATTTTAGATAGTCTAAAAAAATATCACCGGAGACATTTTCACGTAACCAACACACAATCAATAATATAAGCTTTCAAATAAGATTAGAAATGGTAACCGTCCATTGAGACCCGTCTATTTTGCTGTTTTCATTGCGATTATCTTTGTCGCAAACTTATTGAAAGATGAAAACAACAGCAAAAGCATCACTTCTATATGAAGCAGCATACCAAAGATATCTTGAGGGAGGGTATTTATCTAAGCTAAAAGATTTTTGCCAGCAAGAGAGAATCTACTATCAAGGGTTCCAAGAGTGGGCTATAGAGAAAGGGTACCCACTTTGCTCAAACAATTATTGGGATGGGCAGGTAGGTACAATTTTCAAAATAGACATTTTGTAGCCATGTTTGGATTAGGAGAAAATCTAGATTATTATTTTTGTGTAGGAGATGTCTCCATGCGCAAAGGTATAGATGCACTTTGCGGAGTGATAAGGCACCAGATGGGACGAGATCCTCTTTCCGGGGAAGTGTTTATTTTCATGAGTCACGATAAAACAAGAGTAAAGCTACTTCAATGGCAACGTGGTGGATTTGTATTATACTATAAACGCCTTGAAAGGGGGCGTTTTGAGCTACCATTTTTTAACTGTAAAACCCAGACATACTGCCTTAGTTGGCAGATATTATTCATGATTTTAGAGGGTATTTCAATCAAAACAGTGCGCTTTAGAGAGCGTCACATAATCCACAAAAGAATAGCAAACAACTAGCTGGTTATCAAATAAATAAGTACTATTTATTTAGGATATTATTTATTTATTTGTTATCTTTGTCATATGAATGACAAGGAGTTAATACGCTTTTTAGTAAATGAAAACGCTGCTTTCCGCAAGCAGATAGCGAAGCTCACCTTGACATTGGAGGCAAGTCAAAAAGAGACTAAAGACAACCAAAAAGAGACAGATCGGATAGTAAGCAAATTAACTGGCGAGATAAAGAAGCTATCCAAAATGCTCTTTAGCTCTACCAGTGAAAAGCGGCCTAAAACAAAGAAGAGTAATATTCCAGAACCACTCTTGGAAGCTGTATCTAGCCAGCAAAATCATACTGATGAACAGCAGCAAAACGAACCTGTGCTCATTAAAGAGAAAAAGACAAAACCTCCAAGAAGAGTGTATGAAGGGCTAGAAGAAAAAATCATTAATCTTCCACCTCTAGAAGATGTATCTGGGTTAAGGTTCATTAGAAATGAAGAGACTATACGTTACAGTTTTATAGAGCCTAAAATTATAAAAATCATCTACAAAAGAGCCATCTATGGTGATGGAGATAATATCTATACTACTCCACTACCAGATTATATTATAGAGCGCTGTTCTGCCGATATCTCTCTATTGGCACACATAGCTGTTAATAAGTTCTACTATCACCTCCCAACACATAGGCAATTAGAGATGTTTAAAAACATAGGAATAGACTGGCCTAAGTCTACTCTTAACTCATGGGTTACCCGTGCAATAGAGATGCTATCTCCTATATTTGAAGTACTAGAAAAACAGGTAATTAATAGTCCTTACCTTAATATAGACGAGACTACCATCCCTATTTTACTCAAGGGAATAAATAAAACAAAAAAAGGATATATGTGGGGAGTAATCTCTCCTAGTGCTAACCTAATGAGTTTTAAATATAATCAAGGATCAAGAAGCTTTGCAATATTAGAGGAAATTCTTAAAGATTATTCAGGAACTATACAGTCAGATGGCTATTCAGCATACAAGAGTTTAGAAAAAGGGGTCTTTAGAAAAAGAATAAGACGGCTTTCATGTTTGGCTCATATCAGGCGTAAATTTATTGAAAGTGAACCTACAGATCCTAGAGCACAAAAGGCAATAGATTATATATCCAGATTATACTCTATAGAAAAAGAGTGCTATGACCCTGATTTACCTACTGAGCAAAAAATGACAGTAGAGCAGATAAAACAATACAGACTCACTCACTCTGTTCCAATATTAAGAGAGTTTTATAGATGGCTTCAAAGTAATAGTAGTGATGAAACTGTACTTCCTCAAAGTCTCTTTGGCAAAGCTGTAAATTATGCTCTGAATGAGTACCCTGGACAGATAGGTGTCTTGCGCAACGGAGCGTTCAGAATAGACAACAACGTAGCAGAAAGAGCAATGAGAGCTCCTGTTTTAGGAAGAAAAAATTATATGTTTTGTGGAGAACACGCTGGAGGAGAAAGAGCAGCACACATATACTCTATAATGGCATCATGTAAAATGAATAAAATAGACCCATACACCTATCTTGTAGATATCCTAAAGCGATTTATGAGTCATAACCATCTTAAGCTTGACCAACTATTACCAAACAAATGGACTCCGCTGTTAGAAAATGAATAAATAAAAAAGAGGCTTAAATGCCTCTTTTTTTTATATCAAATACGGGTCTCAATGGACGGTTACCTAAAAAATATGGCATTTAAAAAGTTAACCTAAACTTATACAGGTAGTTATGTGAAAACTGCGATTAGTTAAATCTCTTTTAAGATTTTAGCAGTTGCTCCTCTGTTATTTTGCACATACTCATGGCAAACTTGTGAACAATGCTCACGGTATTGTGCATCAGAAGCAAT
>JBAXYK010000154.1:0-2691 GCA_041670825.1 Bacilli bacterium
AAAAACAAATAATGGTTATGGAAAATGGTACAGACTTTGTTTTCCCAAATAATTATGAAGAGCTTGTGAGTAAGGTTAGAAAGAAATATAAAATTGAGGAAAGTAATAAAAATTTGCTTTTTGTAGGCCAAATAAATTGGAAGAAAAATATTAAATTAATAATAGATACTTTCAAGAAGTTGCAGGAAAATGATAAATCATATCATCTATATTTTGTAGGGACAGGCAGTAATGAATCTGCTATTAAAGAGTATGTTATAAGTAATGGACTATCAAAAAGTGTTAAATTTTTAGGTTCAATAAAAGATAAAGAGGTTTTAAAGGGAATATATATCGCCTCTGATTTATTGTTTTTCCCATCAATTTATGATAATGCACCATTGGTATTAAGAGAAGCATCCGCAATGAAAATACCTTCTCTTTTAGCAAAAGGTTCAAGTGCTGCTGAGGTAGTTGAAGATGAAGTAAATGGGTATGTAGCATTAGAAGACGTAAAAAGCATGGAAGAAAAAATTATTAAGATTTTTAGTGATAGAGGTAAAATGCTTGAGGTAGGATTGAAGGCTAGCAAAACAATTCCTGAATCTTGGGAAAATGTCTTAGATAGAGTTAAGAATGAGTATTTTAAAATTATTGAAGATTATAACAAAAAGAAGGAATAGATATGAAGAATTTTTTACAAGGTATATGTTACTTTTTGTTTAAGTGCGTAATGGGAATATACGTTACCATTTTTCAGCATGTAAGATTTAATAAGAATAAAATTAAATTACCCAGGAAACAACCAGTCTTGTTTTTATCTAATCATCATACTAATTGGGATCCTGTTTATTTAAATGTGATGTTTTTTTCTAGGAATATACATTTTATTGCAAATGAAGAATTATTTGAAAATAAATTCTTTCACTTTATTTTTAAAACTTGTTTAGGAAATATCAAAAGAAGTAGTAATAAATCTGATGTAAGTGATGTTATAGATATATTACGTTTGAAAAAAGAAGGACATAATATTGGTATATATCCTGAAGGCGATATAGATATGTTTGGAAGAATAATAAATCGTAATATTGCAATAAGTAAATTAGCTAAGAAATTATCTATGCCAATTGTTTTACTAAGTTTAAAAGGAGCACATTTGAGGGCACCAAGATGGTCTAAACTTCCACACCATAGTAAAATTAATTATAATTTAAATCGTCTCATTTCTCTTGAAGAAATAAAATCAATGTCTATTGAAGAGTTAGATAAGGCAATATGGGATGGTATAAGTGTTGATGAAATGAAAACCCAAAAGGAAAGTAGAATAAGGCAGTTTGGACCAAGCAGAGCAAAGTGGTTAGAATTAGGACTGTTCTTATGTCCAAAATGTGGCAAGTATGAGACAATGCATAGCAAAAGGAATGTACTATATTGTAGTAAATGTGGATTTAAAGTTAAACTAAATAAATATAGTTTCTTTGAATTTACTAAATCTAAAGATAAACCACCATTTGTTACTACAGCAGAGTGGAATGATTATCAGATTAATGATTTAGAAAAAAGGATTGAATCAGTTGATGATAATCCAATTCTTGAAAAAGAAGGTTTAAAATTATTTGCTGCTAATTATAATGATAAATTTGATAAAAAAGATTATAAAGATGCAAGCTTAAGTATCTTCAAAGACAAAATAGAACTTAAGATTGAAGACTTTATTAAAACATTTAATGTGAATGATATTATAGATTGCAGTTTAATACATAAGGATATACTTGAAATCTGTTTACCAGATGGTAGATATAGATTTGAGTATGATGATGAAAAGTGGCCAGCATATTTATATGTTCAATGTATAAATAAAATAAGAGAATCACGAGATTGATTCTCTTATTTATTTTCTTCTTCTTTCTTATACCAGCCAATTAAACCATCTTTTTTTATGAGGTAATAATTCTGAACTTGTTTATAGACATAGACTTTTTCTCCCTTTTTAAGCTTTGGGAAATAATTTGTATAATCATGACAATACCATTTATTGTTTTCTTGATATATCTTTTTTGTTGGGAAAGTAAAGATATATCCAGTTCTTAAATGTCTTACCTCACATATTTTCCCATTAGATTTTATTACTTCAACTTCATTATCTCCCCATTTAATGCTGAATGGATTAGTTGATTCTTTTTGATTGTTAGTTATTGTAAGCATAGGTGTATCTTCATAACTTTTATAGGAAAAATGCATTCCTTCAATTCCACTTATTATAAAAGCATTTAATTGACCTTCTGTCTTTACTTGATTTCCTCCATCGATAGCAATTTTTTTGTGAATCTCATCAACAATAGGATTACAACAGCACAATTTATCTCCATAATTAGAGTTTGGCCAATGACCAACGACTACATATTTTTCAAATGAACTATCATGTTTTAGATAAGCATCATTTTTCATGCAAAATTTAATATCATTATCTTCTAATTTGCTTGTTTGCAATCCTGCATGGACAAATGTGAATTTATCTGTATCTATTATTACTGGCATACTGTTAAGAAAATCTATCTCTTTTTTAAATAATTTAAAGATTGTAGGTATAATATTTCTGAAATCTTCAACATCATTTATTTCGACTTGTAACTTAGAGAAGAACTCATGCTAAATTGAGTGTTTAGCAGCACATAAATAGCGATACATAACTTTAACTTTATGATCATCATT
>JBAXYK010000155.1:0-2678 GCA_041670825.1 Bacilli bacterium
AAGAAATAAAAGAAATGATTAGATAATTAAAGAAAGAATTACTTCCCTTGTAATTGAAGTAATTCTTTTTTCATGTTTTCATTAAATTTTTTATTCTTTATCATTTCTATTTCAAATTTATATGGTGGCAAATCATCAATCCATGGAGTTTCTAGAATCTTAGGTGCATTAACTAGTCGTTGATTGTAGACTATTTTTATTAATGTATCAAATCCCAATTCGCCAAATCCAAAATTTTCATGCCTATCTTTTGCAGCACCTTTGATATTTTTACTATCATTAACGTGAACTACTTTTATTTTTTCAATACCAACAATCTTGTCAAATTCATCTAGAACAGAATCAAAATTGCTGACATCATATCCTGCATCGTTTAAATGACAGCTATCAATACAAACTCCTAGCTTTTCTTTTTTTTCAACATTATCAATTATATATTTTATTTCATTGAAATTTTTGCCGAGTTCGGTGCCTTTACCAGCCATAGTTTCAATTAAAACCATTACATTACTTTTATCGTTTTCAAATGCTAAATTAAGATTTTTTACTATTGTCTTTAATCCTTCTTCAACACCACTGCCAACATGACTTCCGGGATGAAGCACTAAATATCTACAGCCAATTTTAGATACCCTTTCTATTTCTTGAATCAAGAATTTAACAGCAAAATTGTCTGGGGAATTCTTATTAGCCAAATTTATAATATAAGGTGCATGAACAACGACATTATCAATGTTTATACCATTTTTCAGCATAAGCTCTTTTGCTTCATCTATCCTAAAAGTAGATATAGGTTTCCTTTGTGAGTTCTGTGGTGCACCAGTATAAAACATAAAAGTATTTGCCCCATAACTTATTGTATCTTCTACTGCTTTTACTAGCATACCATCTCCTGCTACTTGAACATGAGATCCAATTATAAGTTGATTCTTATCAATCATTTTCTCCCTCCTCTTTTGAAGATAAATTCTTTTTTATCGCTCTTTCTTTAATCTGTCTTTTTATATCTTCTTCAATCATATGACGACGATACTTTCTTTTTATTTTATCAATTTCTTCCTTCATTTTCTTTTTATAACCTGGTTTTATTCCATTTTTCTTACTTTTATTAACAACTTCAATAATCTTTTTATACTCAGGATGTTTATTGAAATTCTTTGTTTTTCTTTCTTTGAATAGTGGCTTTAGTTCAAAAAACAAACCATTTCTAAATTCCATATTTTTAAAATCAACGCCCATATTATGAAATTCCTCAAGTTTTTTGATTTCTTCTTTATCATAAAGAGTTATACATACTCCATCATAATTTGCTCTACCAGTTCTTCCCGCTCGATGAAAGTAAAATTCTTTCTCATATGGTAAATCAAAATTTATTACATGACTAACGCCATCAATATCAATACCTCTTGCAGCTATATCACTTGAAACTATGATATTAAACTCATTATTTCTTATCCTTTTCATCATGACTCTTCTTGTAGTTGAATCCAAATCACCATGAATAATTCCAACATTAAAACCCGATTGTTTTAATTTATCATAAAGAATTTTAACTGTTTCTTTTCTAGAAGCAAAAATTAGACACATATATGGATTTATAGTATTTAAAACTTCAATTAACACACCAGTCTTATCTTTGTTTCTTGTAGGATAACAAATATGAGTAATTTTTGTTGGAGATATATTTTCTTTATTCAAATCAACCATACATGGTGAATTCATGTATTTTCTTAAAAACTGTAATAATTGCTCATTGAAAGTTGCACTAAAAACAAGCATTTGAAGTTTAGCCTTCATCTTGCCAATAATATAACCAACATCATCAATAAAACCACTTTCTAATATCATGTCTGCTTCATCTAATACCAACGTATTACAATTGGTAATGTTCAATGATGCTTTGTCGAATGCAATATCTTTAACTCTACCTGGTGTTCCTATAATGATATGTGGTATATCTTCAATTTTTTTAAACATTCTTTCACGGTCAAGACCACTTGACATTAATATTGCTTTAATTTTAGGATTTTCAGTAATAAATGGCACAACCATTTGCATAATTTGAGAAGCCAATTCTCTTGTTGGCGTCAAAATTACAGCCTGAACTTCATTCTTATTAACATCAATTTTCTGCAGCAATGGCAATAAAAAAGCATGTGTCTTTCCAGAACCAGTCTCAGATTTTCCTATTACATCCTCGCCCTTCAATGCTAAAGGAATAACTTTTTGTTGTATTTTTGTGGGAATATCAAAATTAATCTTTGATAAAGTAACCAATATTTCTTGATTTAAACCGAATTCATTAAATTTATTCATATAATCACTCACTTTTACTAGCACCTCATTATACAATATATCTTTCAACAATTCAAAGAAAACGTAATTTATGTATATGATAGCAAAAAAAATTAATGTATTATATAATTTAAATGGTGAAGAAAATGAAAATTGATTTATTAAATCCATATGGATATTGCAAAGGTGTTATAAATGCAATAAATCTTGTTAAAAAAACAAGAGAAAATAATCCTGATACCCCTATATATATATGGGGTAATTTAGTACATAACGAACACGTTACCAATGCACTAAAAAAAATTAATGTAATAACAATTGAAAAAAATTTAAAGGAAAAATCTTTTGAAATACTATCAAAATTAGATAAGGGTTTTTTAATA
>JBAXYK010000156.1:0-2633 GCA_041670825.1 Bacilli bacterium
ACCATCAGCTACTACACTTGCATATGGTTTAGTAATTACATAATAACCATCAGCATCTTTGTTGACACCTTTGCCATCATATACAAATTCATAAGCTTTTGATTCAACTGCAGTTGTACTTGGGTCATCAGCAAGTTGAGTCTTAACTCCTGTTGTTGCTTGAGGAACAGTAACATTGATTTTTACTTCAACTACTTTTCCACCAACAGTAACTTTATGAGTGTATAGACCTGGAATAGTTTCATCAGTAACAGTATAGTTTGCAGAGTTAATTGCTGCTCCTGCTGCTATATCAACTAGACCATTTTGTGTAGGAACTAAAGTTGCATCTTCAGGAACTGTTGTTTCTGTTACTAATGCAACGCCATTACCATGAAGATTAACTTGTGCTAATGAGAAGGAGTAAGTTTTACTTGATGTTCCTGTAAATGGTCTTACTACTTGGTAAACACCAGCTGCATCAGCTGCTAATGTTGATCCACCATATGAGAAACTTGAAATTGTTAATGAACGTGTATCATAAACAACTACTTTTTCTGCATCTTGGTATCCAGCTTTCTTCAAAGTTACTTTTGTTGAACTTCCTTGTGCTAAAGCACTCTTTAAGTTAACAACATATTTACCTGCTGTTAATGAATAGTATGAAGAATCAGCTAATTCTTTCCCATCAACTACTACTGATGCTCCAGCAGGAGCTTTAATCTCTAATGTATCTGCATCAACGATTACTAGTTCTTCAATAGCAAATGAAGGATTTCCTACTGCTACTAGAATTTCATTTGAAGCGACTGAGCCAACTTTGGCTACTACTTTAAATTCACCTGCTTCTGTAGGAGTGAATTCGAATGTTCTACCATTTTGACTTGCTGACTTAACGCCATTTAAATACCATTCTAATGCTACGTTAGGGTTTGTGTTAGCATTTAATGCTGCTGTTACAACAACTTTTTTTGTTGATCCCATAACTTGTGTTAGAACGTCAGAAGCTGCGGACAAAGTAATTGAGCTTACTGCAGCGTATGTGCTGCTTGAGCTTGTAATACTTGATGAACTTGATGAAGTTGAGCTTGAGCTTGAGCTTGAGCTTGAACTTGTGCTAGTTCCACCGCAGGCCACTAATGTTAGTGTTAAGACTGAAGTCGTGACTAATCTTAAGATTTTTTTCATAATTAAAAATCACCTCTTGCATAAATCTTACCATTAGGGTTTACCATTGTCAAACATTTTATTCCTGCTATTACATAGTAATACCTTAGGTCTTTTTACCCATTGTTAGCATTTAACTTTTTCTTTCAGACTAGGCCTTCCAAAATAGAAATTAAAACTACGATAACAAGTCCTAAAAGCTTTGCTATATAAGCGTCAGAATAAAACAAATGGTATATTCCCGGCTCTGGTTTTGAGCCAATTAGAATAGAAGTAAACTTCTATATCTACACAATGATTATACTTGATATTTTTGAATATTAAAAGCCCTTTTTACTGAACTTTTATTCTGTTTATTTAGTTTTTTACTATTTAGTAGGGCGTTTTTTTATTCAAAAGTGTTAAAAAGTTGAATAAATAAAACAAATATTAGTTAAAAAAATTATTTATTTATTATTTTTACCTTTTTCTTTCTTTTTTTCTGAAAGGGCTTTCAAAATTAAAACACTCGCTAAAATTAGAACAAAACCAAAAAATTCAATGTATGATCTTGTGATAATAATCTCATTATTTTCTCCATCATTTTGACTTATTGGAGTCTCTACTACACTACTTGAAGAACTATTACTACTAGAAGAGTAACTACTAGAATTACTTGAACTAGTTATTATACTTGATGAAGAAGAAGTGCTAGAAGAACTTGTAGAGAAACTAGAACTACTAGAAGAAAAACTGCTGCTTGGACTTGAAGAAGAACTAGTTGAAGGAATTCCAATTGGTGGATATATAACACTTGGTAAACGCCAAATATTGAGTTTATAAATCTTAGTAAGACCATTTAAGGAAGTAGTTTTTATTTCTATTATATTATCTTTCTCTTTTATAGAGTACTTTCCATTACCTTCTACTAAAACATCAAAGAAGTTACTAATTGCTTTAATATTTACAAAGTTAACATTGCTATCTACAACTAAATTGTAAGTGTCTTGTCCTTCTTCTAATGTAATACTCTTATCATTTACCAGTAAATAATCAAGATTATGGTAGTTAAGCAATGTCTCTCCATATAATAAAGTTAAACTTTTGTTAGATTTTCCGTGTGTGATGATGTTACCAAGATCATCAATAGTAAAACTTACCTCTTCAAAAGGAAACTCTATATCATAATCTAGAATATTGTTTTCTTGATTAAGTTTTAGCAAATTAACAAGTGTATTAGAATCTATCTTGATTGATTTCAAGAAAATAAATTCCAAATCTTCAAGACTATAAATATCAATATTATAACTTTCAAGATTTAAAAAGTAGTATAAAGTTTCATGAGTAAATAGATAATAAGCCTTATCTAAACTTAATAGTGTTATAAAATTTGAATCTTCTTGTAAATAACCTTTTAATATGATAAGTTGACCCTCTACTTCTTTAACATAGATATTGATTTCTACTTTATCAATATTTTTATTAACATCAAACCTAAGTATTTGACT
>JBAXYK010000157.1:0-2626 GCA_041670825.1 Bacilli bacterium
AATTTAGTACATAACGAACACGTTACCAATGCACTAAAAAAAATTAATGTAATAACAATTGAAAAAAATTTAAAGGAAAAATCTTTTGAAATACTATCAAAATTAGATAAGGGTTTTTTAATAACAACAGCACATGGTGCAAATATAAAAGTTGTGCAAGATGCAAAAAAGCTGGGATTCACTCACATTAGTGCAACATGTCCTATTGTAAGTAACATAGAAAAACAAATAAAAATGGAGATTGAGAATAATAAGAAAGATGTGCTATATTTCGGAATAAAGAATCATCCAGAATTGGAAGCAATGATATCAATAAATCCCGATAAAATCCATGCAATTTATACAAAAGAAGATTTGGAAAAGTATAACTTCAAGGATATATCTTGTGCTGTTCAAACCACTTTATTAATTGAAGATTTGGAAAGAATAAGAAAAATAATACCAGAAAGTAATTTCTTAAACACTATTTGTAATGAAACAACAATCAGACAAACAAATCTTTATAAAATAAAAAATTTGTATTATGATACCATAATTATCGTTGGGGATAAAAAAAGCAATAATACAAATGAATTATATAGAATAGCATTGAAAAAAAGCAATAAAGTTATGTTTATTAATGAAGCAAATGAATTAAAAAAGGAAATAATCAACGAAAATGAAAAAATCCTTATAGTATCAGGAGCTTCTACCCCAAAAGAAATAGTTGATCAAATTATTAACTACATAAAAATGGGTATAATTAATAAAATAGATGACAAAAAAATCTTACTTTAAAATATTTAATGCCTCTTTATTCACCTCATATTTTAAAGTATTCTTTTCAATGGCGGATATTTTATCCACAGGAATATTTTTAATAAGGTTAAGTAGGAATTCCTGTTCTTTTTGAATTTTTTCTTTTAAAACGATGCTTTTATTTTTCAACAAAATTGGTCCAAATAATAAGTCCATTTCAGAATATGCAGGCAATTCTTTAATGCCAACATATTCAAATTTTACTATCTCATAATATAGATTATTTTCGTTGATAATTCTCTCATCAACAATATCCCACCCCTTAGAAATACACCATTTTCTAACTAAATAGCAACCATTATTGGACTGAATAACTATCTTACAGTTCATATTTAGTTTATTTTTAGCATTCTCTAGGATTTCCATAATTGTGTTGGATCCTAACCCAGCTATTGTAATATAATCAAAATTTCTATTTACATTACTCAATCCGTTGCTAATGATAAAATCTATTTTATTCAATAAATTATACTTCTGGGCATTTCGTTTGGCTTGCTCTAGTGGACCAGCGCATATATCAACCGCAATTGCATTAGAAATTATCCCCTCTTGCAATAAATAAATGGGTAATAACCCGTGATCAGTACCCACATCTAACAAAACTTCACAACTACCAACCATTTCTGCAATATTTAATAACCTATCTCCTATACTGATAGATTTCTTATTTTTGATCACGATAATCACCAAATCGTTTTGCTCTAGCTGGGTGACGTAACTTTCTAAGTGCTTTTGATTCAATTTGTCTTATTCTTTCACGTGTGACTCCAAATTCTTTTCCAACTTCTTCTAACGTTCTAGGGTGACCATCATCAAGTCCAAACCTTAATCTCAATACTCGTTCTTCTCTATCTGTTAAATCGCTCATAACACTATATAATTCATCTTTTAATAATTCATTAGTTGCAAATTCACTTGGAGAAACAGCATCTTTGTCTTCAAGGAAATCTCCTAAATGTGAGTCATCTTCTTCTCCTATTGGTGTTTCTAAAGAGACTGGTTCCATAGCTATTCTTTGTATTTCTCTAACTCTAGCTGGAGTAATCCCTCCGCCCATTTTTTCAGCAATTTCTTCAGCAGAAGGATCTCTTCCTAAATCCTGTGTCAATTGTCTTTGAACTCTAGTCATTTTATTAATTGTTTCGACCATATGTACAGGAATTCTAATAGTTCTAGCTTGATCAGCTATCGCCCTAGTAATAGCTTGTCTTATCCACCAAGTTGCATAAGTAGAAAATTTAAATCCTCTTGCTGGATCAAATTTTTCAGAAGCCTTAATCAATCCAAGATTACCTTCTTGAATCAAATCTAGAAACAACATTCCTCTACCTATATAATGCTTAGCAATTGAGACAACTAATCTCAAATTAGCGGAAATCAAAATACTTTTTGCTTCTTCATCACCTTCAGCAACTCTTTCAGCTAGTTGTATTTCTTCGTCTTTACCTAAAAGCGGAACTCTTCCTATCTCTTTTAAATACATCTTAACAGGATCGCTAACTTTAATTTCACTACTAAGAGCCGTATAATCAGAATCTATGACAGAAAATATTTCCTCTATATCTTCTTCTTCAGGTCCTTGAAATTCCTCTACTTCTTCATCAATAATTTCTTTATCATCAATTTTAATTTTTTCTGGATCTATATCGTCCAAATTAGCATCTTCCTCTTCTTCATCTGCAATCAAATTGATCTTTTGATTTCTAAAGAAATTCAACAATTTCTCATTTTCTTCATCAGTTAAATCCAAATGGGCCACAGCTTCAAATAAGTCACTAATGTATACCTCACCAGTAGATTTACCTATTTTTTCGAACCTCTTTTTAAC
>JBAXYK010000158.1:0-2614 GCA_041670825.1 Bacilli bacterium
AGAATCATCTACTACTGAATCTATCATATCATTTATTTTATCATTATTCTCAATGCATTTCATCAAAGAAAACAGAGCTAAAAATTCTATATTACCATTTTTTCCGCCTTTTATTGGTGAAAATGTCAAAGATTCAATATATATATTGTTTGAAAAAGCAAATTCTATAACATTCCTAATTGCTCTCTTGTGATTGAATTTATCTTTCACTATACCTTTTTTACCAATATTATTCTTGCCAACTTCAAATTGGGGTTTTATTAGTACAATTATTTTAGAATTCTCATCAATGAATTGTTTTATATTATCAAAAATATATTTCAATGATATAAACGACACATCTACAACTACATAATCGAATATTTTCTCTTTTAAATCATTTATTTTTAAATCTCTAAAATTCGTATTTTCCAAACAAGTAACTTTATTATTACATCTTAAGGATTCAGCCATTTGATTATTTCCTACATCAATTGCCACAACACTTCTAGCACCATGCTGCAAACTACAATCAGTAAAACCTCCAGTAGAAGCTCCTATATCCATTACACTCTTATTTGAAAAAGATAAATTGAACGCATTAATTGCTTTTTCTAATTTATACCCTCCCCTAGAAACATACTTGAATGAATGATTTTCAATAATTTCAACATTATCCTCAAATTCCTTTACATCATATCCAACTTTATCTACTATTATTCCATTTATTTTTACTTTTCCAGACCTTATAAGTCTTTGAATTTGGGTTCTAGATTTATCAATAAATATTTCAGAAGCCAAAAATAGATCGAGTCTCATTTAGATTTCACCTTTTACCACATTAATTAAACTGCCGATGTCTAGACTCAAAGAACTTAATACTTCATTGAGATTGCCATGTTGTATAAAATCAGTTGGTAATGATAAATTAATAACCTTCGGATTATAATTATTTCTTACAATATACTCACATATAGAATCATACAAGCCTTCTTTTGTTGAATAAATATCATAGATAATTATTGATCCACCATTACTACAAATTTTTTGTAATATCTTTTCATCAAGAGGATTGTAAAAACGAGCAAAAATTAAATTAGCATCAATGTTTTCGTTAGTAAATGCTTCACATACTTTATCAAAAATAGGTCCAGTAACTATTATATTTAAATTAGAATTTGATTTGCACTCAATAATGTCCCATTTTCCAATGTAAATGTCATTATTGTATCGTTTAGAGACAATTTGTATTTTCCCACGAGGATATCTTATAAAAAACATATTATTATACTCAAAAGCAATTTCGTATAATTTCTTTGCATCATCATAATCTTTCGGCATTGCTATAATGGTGTTAGGTACACTTCTCAAAAATGCGACATCAAAAATGCCTTGATGAGTATCACCATCTTTTCCAACAATCCCAGCTCGGTCAATACCTACAACAATAGGAATATTCATTCTCGCTACATCATGGCAAAGTTCATCGTATGATCTTTGCAAAAAGGTAGAATAAATTGATATATAAGGATGACATCCACCAAGATACATGCTACCAGCCATAGTAAATGCATGCTCCTCACTAATACCTACATCTATTGATCTATTTGGAAAATCTCTAAAAATTCTCCCTAGTTTTGATCCTTCAATCATTGCAGGTGTGATAGTTACTATTTTTGAATCTTTAATCATTAATTCATAGACAATATTAGATATAGCCTCACTCCATGATATTAGATCTTTTTCTTTAGAACTAGAGAATTCTCCTGTAGATACATCAAATTCTTCAACACCATGCCATTTTCCATATTTATCATCTTCTGCTGGTTTATATCCAAATCCTTTTTTGGTAATTACATGCACCACTATTGATTTATGAGAATTTTTAGCAACTTTTAATGCTTTAATCATCTTTTTTATGTTATGACCATCAATTGGACCAATATAATCAAGATTAAAATTCTCAAATAATGTTGTCTCAATAAATAATCTTCTAATTGAATTCTTTAAGTATCTTAAAAACACATATATTTTAGAACCAAAAGGAATTTTCGATAGAACTTTTCTAAATTTGTTCTTAGTTGAAGTATAGGTGATTGAACTTCTTATTCTTGAAAGTGTTTTAGAAACTCCACCTACTGGTTTTGAAATAGACATTCCATTATCATTTAAAACAATTATTGCCTTCCCTTTTAATGAAGAAAGATTATTTAAACCTTCTAAAGCAAGCCCAGATGTGATAGAGGAATCACCAATTACAGCAATTATATCATTGTTTTCTCCATTTATCTCTTGAGCTTTTAAAAAACCACACGCTGCAGAAATTGATGTAGAAGAGTGCCCAGCTTCATAGCAATCATATATACTTTCTTTCATTTTCTGATAACCAGAAATTCCTTGAAAATCTCTTAAACTACTTTTAAATTCATTGTACCTTCCAGTTAAAATTTTGTGAGTATAGGATTGATGACCAACATCAAATATTATTTTGTCTTTAGGTGCATTAAAAACAGTATGAAGTGCGATAGTTAACTCTACAACACCTAGGTTACTAGATAAATGTCCACCTTTTGTAGAAACAACTTCAATTATTGATTTTCTAATATCAGAAGCCAGCAAAATCAATTCTTCATTA
>JBAXYK010000159.1:0-2600 GCA_041670825.1 Bacilli bacterium
CTTATTTGTTCTTGAAATGGTTGATTCTTAATTTCTACACCACCAGTATCAATAACACTAAATTCTTTTGTTAGCCATAGAGCTTTTCCATATAAACGATCTCTAGTTACTCCGACCTCATCGCTAACAATTGAAAGACGAGTTCCAATTATGCGATTAAAAATAGTTGATTTACCAACATTTGGCCTTCCAACTATTGCTACTTTTCCTTCAATCATCAAATTCCTCTCCAGTTTTTGTTTTTATAATATCAATAATTTTATTTACGGTTTGCTCAGTATTCATAGAAGATGTATCAATCAAAACAGCATCTTCTGCTTTCATTAAAGGTGCTAGTAATCTTGTAGAATCCATTTTATCTCTTTTTATAATATCTTGCATGACTTCTTCAAGAGAAGTATCGATTCCTTTTGCTCTGTTTTCTTGATATCTTCTTAAAGATCTTGTTTCAGTATTAGCAGTTTGATAAATTTTTACATCAGCATTAGGGAAGACAAAAGTTCCAATATCTCTACCATCAAGAACCACTCCACCATCTTTTGCTAATTCTCTTTGCTTGTTTACCATTTCCATTCTAACTTTTGGATGGGCGCAAACAACAGACACATTATCAGAAACTTTTTTGCTTCTGATTTCATGAGTAACATCTTCACCATTTAGTATAAAAAATGATTTTGATACACTGAGATTGCAATCTTTTAGTAATTTTGCTATCTCATCTTCATTTTCAACATCAACTTTATTTTTTAGAACAAGAAGAGTTATGCATCGATACATTGCTCCTGTATCTATGTATAAATAATTTAAGCGTTCTGCAAGAAGTTTTGCTACACTACTTTTTCCAGCTGCAGCAGGACCATCAATTGCAATAATAAGTTTTTTCATATTAATCCCCCTCTGCTTTATATAAATCTCTAGAAGAGATTATAGCATAGTTAGTAAAATCATTCATCAGAAATAACTTTTAAAAATCAAGTTAACCCTTGAATAAAAAGTGGATTTTTTGAAAAATATAAAATATTTGCATTTTTGTTTTTGTTATCTTATAATGTATCCGCGTGGAAATATGCATAAATTAATTCAACGGAGGTTATGAATATGGCTAAAAAATTTGTTGTAAAGAAAGATACTTGTATTGGATGTGGTGTTTGTGCCGCTGTTGCTAGTGCAGTATTTGCAATTGGTTCAGACGGATTAGCAGAGACAGTAATTAGTGAGGTTCCTGAAGATTTAGTTGCTCAAGCAGAAGAAGCAATGGCATCTTGCCCAGTTCAAGCAATAGTAGAAGAGTAACAACAGAATATAATTAAAAACAAAAGCAACAAGAAATTGTTGCTTTTAGTTTGCTTTTTGTTTTGAAAATTTTATTACTCTTTCTGTCGAGAAATATAACCAAATCATTAATATTATTTTAAAAACATTGAATGGTATTAAAGGAATAATAGTTATATATATATATTGCTTCATTGATCCACCAAACCACAAATCAATAATTTCTGGATAAAAAGCAAATTTTTGTAGAGCATTAGATGGCGTAATAAATATAAAATTTAATATAACCATAATAACTGTCACAACAAGAGAACTAATAATTGTTTGTACAAAATATAATTTTAATTGCTTGCTTGGTCTAATCATTAGTATTAATAGAAATATTAGTGGTAAAGAAAATACAATAATTCCCATTACTTTCCAAGTAAAATCACTTGTTGCTAAGATTGCTATTGCAACAATACAGGTAATAGCACTAATAATTCCAATTATTTTTGTGGTGTTATTGTTTTTAATCTCACTATTTTTGGACATTCTTTTATTTATATATGTAAATACTAATCCAAGTATTATTGAAGCACAAATTGCTGCAACTTCTCCAAATATTAAAGTACCTTTAAAAAAGAATCGAAATAATGATCTTAATAATACTACAATTATTAAACCACCACTCCCAAAGAAGTTGGCGGCTATTAATACTGGTATTTCACTAGCATCAATAGATAAATATGACTGAAATGGAGTAGGTATCTCAATAAGAGATAGTACAAAAGCTAAGGCTGCAAGCATTGCAGTTAATACTAATTTTTTTGTGTCTTTTAGATTTGCGAACATATTTTAGGCACCTCCCAAAATAAAAAATGCTCGCACAATTAAAGTCACGGGCAATAAAACAAAAAATGTAATCTTCTTTTATCCAGACTATACTGTCGCCACTAGAATTTAACTAGTTCTGCCTATTGGCTCGCGGGGTTTACCGCCGGTAGGGAATTACGCCCTGCCCTGAAGATAATGTGCGTAATTATAATACAATAAAAGTATAAGTATTTCAATAATAATAAAACTTTCTTTGTATTGAATTAAAAAAAGTTCTATTATATAATAGTGGTTGCATATAAAGCCTAAATAGATAAGTGAGGGGGATTTTATGGGATTACTAAATTCATTCACAATGGTTATAATCGTAACTATTGTGTCACTATTAGGACTTGCTTACGCGTTTTTCTTAAAAAATAAAGTTGATAAGGTCAAGGTAGAAGACAAGAAAATGGCCGAAATTCAATCTTATATTCGCGAAGGAGCAATGGCTTTCTTAAAAAGAGAGTATA
>JBAXYK010000160.1:0-2582 GCA_041670825.1 Bacilli bacterium
ATTGCTTTTATATATGAGTATCCAAGAATATCATTTGGTGTATCAAGATAATAATTATTTATATCAAAATGAGCTAAACTATTTGCCTTTGGATAAGAGTAGCCAGATTTGAGATATTTTTGAATAATTTCATCTAATCTTGGAGAAGTGAAACTCTTTGTCTTATACTTTTGCATAAATTCTTCGGTATTTCCGCTTTCGCTTCCAAACACGAAACTATCACACTTTAAATTTTCAAGTATTTGTAAGGAGTATTTTGCAAAGATATCGGCAGACTCAACACTATATATAAAGGGTAGTTCAACAAGTAAATTGACTCCATTTTTTAATGCGCTTGTAACTCTATTTTGTAGTGGAAGGATGGAGGGTTCTCCTCTTTGTACGAAATAAGTTGAAATGACTCCAATCACCACATCAGCACCAGTAAGTTCTTTGGCCTTTTGCAAGTGATATAGGTGTCCATAATGTAGTGGATTGTATTCTACAATAATTCCTACTGATTTCATTATAATTCCTCCTAATAATGATATTATTCATATTATACAAGCCCACTTTCTTGTTGTATAGATGTTCATTTTCAAATATAATGAAAGCGTTTTAAAAAACATTGACATTTTAGTGCTTATTCACTATAATAGTGTATGTCTTTTTAGGTGGAGGTGTTACATATGAAATGGACATTATCTTGGCTAAACCAAAATGCCCAACCAAGTTTCACCTTTGATGAAAGAATTGTTTACGATGATAAGCTGATAAAATCAAATAAGAAACTACTTGGCTTGAAAGATGTTAGAATATTTGGTAATGGTTACTTTGAAAAAGAAGAAGAGCAAGTAAGACTTGATTTCAAGATTACCGGAATTATGATTGTTCCATGTGCTATGAGCTTAGAACCAGTTGAGTATCCATTCTCTATTGACTATGATGATTGTTTTTCTTTTAATGAAGATTTACAAGATAGCCAAGAATTGAGCATAGTTAAAGGAGGAGAATTAGATATTATATCATTGGTTTGGGAACTTATTAGTGTTTCCGTACCGCTGAAAGTAGTAAAAGAAGGTGCAAAACTCCCTAATTCTGGTGAAAATTGGCGTTTTGTTAGTGAGGATGAACTTGCTATTTCAAGAAAAGCAGAGCAACAAATTGATCCTCGACTAGAGAAATTGAAAGATTATTTCAAAAAATAATAGGAGGTGTAATTATGGCAGTACCAAAGAGAAAGACTTCAAAAACAAGAAAAGCTTTGCGCAGAACAGGCATTAAATTGGCAAAAGTAACATTGGTTGCTTGTCCAAATTGTGGTGAAATGATTTTACCTCATCACGTATGCGGTAAGTGCGGCTTCTATGACGGAAGAAAAGTAAAATAAGAAATTTTAATTTAATAATTTATATTTTAAAAAACAGATTTTTGAAAATTCTGTTTTTTTTTGTTTACAAATATAAACTCATTATGTATAATTGTGGTAGAAGATGTACTAAAGTGGGAGAAAGTGGGGTGCACATATGTTTATCGGTCAATATAGTCATACTATAGATGATAAGAGCAGGTTGACAATACCAGCAAAGTTTAGAGATAAAATTGGCTCTGATGCAGTTATGACAATTGGATTTGATGAATGTATCTCTATCTACACTAGTCTAGAATGGGAAAAACTTCAAGAAAAACTCCTTACTTTGAATACTAATTCTTCTGATGCTAGAAAACATTTAAGAATGTTTGCTGGAAGTGCTTCCGATTGTTTGTGTGATTCACATGGAAGGGTAATAATACCTCAAAATCTCTTGAATCACGCAAATATAAATAAAGATGTTGTTCTAGTAGGAACAATAAATCATATTGAGATTTGGTCAAAAGAAAATTGGCAGAAATATGAACGTGAAGCACTAGAAACATTTGATGAAGTAGCTGAAAAATTGTAGGTCATTTATATGTATGAACACAAGTCAGTATTATTAGATGAAAGCATCGAAGGGTTAGCAATTAAAAAAAATGGTATATATGTTGATGCTACTACAGGTGGCGGAGGACATAGTTATCAGATATTGAAACGTTTAGACTCTGCAGGGCATTTGTATTGTTTTGATCAAGATGCAGCTGCAATCGAGGCATCCAAAGAGCGTCTACAAACTCTCTCTCTCAACAACTTTACATTAATTCATTCAAATTTTAGATTTTTAAAAGAAAAATTAGAAGAATATGGTGTAAAAAAAGTAGACGGGATAATCTTTGATTTAGGTGTCTCTTCCTTTCAACTAGATGAGGGAAGTCGTGGATTTTCATATAACCATGAAGCCCTTTTGGATATGAGAATGGATCAAACTCAAAGTTTGACCGCAAAAGAAGTAGTAAATTCCTATAAAGAAGAAGAAATAGCAAATATCATATATAAATATGGTGAAGAAAGATATTCAAGAAATATAGCAAGGAATATCATTAAAGAAAAAGAAAAAAAAGAAATACTCTCAACTTATGAATTAGCAGAAATAGTAAAAAAATCAATACCGTTAAAAAGTAAACTATCTAGTGGTCACCCAGCGAAAAGAACATTTCAGGCATTAAGAATATATGTTAATGATGAA
>JBAXYK010000161.1:0-2565 GCA_041670825.1 Bacilli bacterium
CCTTGTTCTTTTCATTTTTAATGTTAATATTTGTAACATTATTTTGCATAATAGCTGGACAAATATTTTTCCCGGGAGAATTAAATATTGGGGGACTTATACTTGTTAATTTAGGCCTTTTTGGATTATGGTCTTTTGTTGCTAGTGTTTGTTTTATTGCTTCTTGCATTTTTAGTGATTCTAAAAAAAGCATTGGAGTATCTATGGGAATAATAATATATTCTATTCTTGTACAAATGCTTTCTCAGTTTAATGATAAGTTAGCTTTCTTTAAATATCTAACACCATTAAGTCTATTTAATAGTTTAAAAATTTTAAGTGGAGATTCAAAGTATATTTTATTGTTCATAATTCTTTATTTTGTTAGTGCAATTTTCTATTTCATAGGAATTAAAGTATTCAAAAATAAAGATTTATCATTATAAAAAAAGTAGACTAAGTCTACTTTTTATTTAACAAAATTTATAAATGATTTAACCATTACACCAGTAGCAAGGCTATCTTTAGAAGCTGTTCCAGCAATATCTAGATGAATCCACTTTGTGTCATCTTGAATAAATTGTTTCAAGAAAATAGCAGCAACAGAAGCACCAGCAACTGGAAGTCCAGAAGAATTTTTCATATCAGCCACAGTACTTTTTAACATTTTAAAATATGGATTATGCAATGGTAATTGCCATATATTTTCATCTGCAACTTCAGAAGTTTTCTTAAATTCCTCTAGAAACATTTGATTATTAGTAAAGCATGCTGTGAATTCTCCGCCAAATGTATTTGCAGCAGAGCCAGTTAGTGTAGCAATATCAATGATTTTTTTAGCTCCTTGTTTTTGTGCATACCACAATACATCACAAAGGACTAATCTTCCTTCAGCATCAGTTGAAGTTATTTCTATTGTTTTACCGCTCATTGAAGTTAATATGTCATCAGGGACAATGGATTCAGGACTTAAACGATTATCAGTGGCTCCAATTATACCCATTACATTGACAGGTAAATCTAGTTCTGCAATACCTTTTAAGGCTCCAATTACACTTGCAGATCCAGCCATATCCGTTTTCATATTAATCATATTCCTTTTAAGTGAATATCCCCCTGTATCAAAGGTTATACCTTTACCAACAAAGCAAGTTGGGTCTTCAAATTTTGGTAAACCTTGATATTTTATGACAATCAATCTAGGTTTATAAAAACTTCCTTTGTTAACTCCTAGAAAAGCTCCCATTTTTTGTTTTGCAAGATAGAATTCATCATACACTTCTACTTTGATTTTCTTGAGACTTGCAAAAGCTAATGTTGTATATTCAGCAAGTTGTTCGGCATTTAAATAGTTATTTGGCTCATTTACAAGATGCTTTGCTATATTCATGCTATTGCCAATTATTTCTCCAACATTAATTTTATTTTTAGCTTCTTTGTTATCACATATAATAGTGATGCTAGAATTTAATTCTTCTTTTTGAGATTTATGAGTTTGTTCGATATAATTCTCGCTAGCAAATGCTGTGCTTATTTTCTCAAGAGATTCAAAACCATTTACAAAAGAATCTATTAGGATAGAGGCATTTTTTATTTTTACCATTTCTTTAATTGATTCTTTGGTTATTTCTTTGTCAAAAAGATATATTTTCCTAGCTTTTATTAAGCTTAATGTAGTAATAACATCATTATTTGCAAATGATTCAAGTTTCTTGTCCATTGCAATATTTAATTTTTCAAAAATTGGATTTCCTTTATTAAGGCCTATTATTATATTGCCTTCAATTTCATGGATATCCAATTTATCTTTAAATGTAATCATATTATTATTCCCCCTTAGTAGTGCCAATAATTATACCACCAATAATTAAATAAATGTAGATAAAAAATAAAATTGAGAAAGAACATAAAAATGTTATAATATAAAAAATAAAAAAGGAGTGATTAAAATGAGAAAAAGATGTCCAAAATGTAATTCTTTGCTCTATAACGATGAAAAAACATGTCCGTATTGTGGAACTAGTTTAGAAAAAGAAGCAGAGATAATAGATATTACTCCTGAAGAAGATAGCAAAAAAGAAAGTGAAGATAGTCAAGAGCAACATGAGCATATCCATGATGATGATCAAGAGGTTACTTGTCCAAGATGTGGTTCAAATAAAATATCTTTTGTTAGCGTTAGTACTGGACCGGATTATAGTGCAATGGGAGGATGCTGTGGATATATTGTTTTTGGCCCACTAGGACTTCTTTGTGGCTTAACAAACAAAAATAAGACAAGAATCGTTAGGAAGTGTCTAAATTGTGGAAATGAATTTTAAGCCAGTTAGCAAAAAACAAGAAAGAGTTTGGATTAAACTCATGAATTATGGTAGCAAACTTGGCTGTCATCAGTTAAGTGGACGTTCCTTTTTCTACAAGGGATTTCAGTTTCCTTTATGTGCTAGATGTACAGGCATAGTAATTGGTGAGATTTTGCTTGCCCCATTATCATTGCTATTTTTTGAAACTCCATATTGGGTTAGTATTATTCTCATATTAATCATGGCTATTGATGGGGTACTACAATATTTCAATATCTTGCAG
>JBAXYK010000162.1:0-2563 GCA_041670825.1 Bacilli bacterium
AAGACTAAATCAACCTTAGCCTCTATTGGTTTTGCAAATTCTTTTTTAAAAACTAGCAATAAAACTATGAATGATGTTAGGCCAGCAAAAAATGTTGGTAAAATCATTATTCTAGTATACTCAATAAAATCTAGCCCAATCATCGTTGAAAGATAGATATTAGTAGGATTACCAATTATTAATAGTATGCTCCATGTGTTTGCTGCAATAAATTCCGTTATTAAAAATGGAATAGGATTAATTTTAGCATTTTTACAAAAATAGCATATGAAAGGCGTGAAAGTAAGTATAATTATGTCATTAGAAGTAAATATTGTTAATAATGAAATGGCTAAATACAAGAAGACAAATATTTTTAGTTGACTTGAATTGGATTTATTTACAACACAACTTGCTAAATATTTAAAAAAACCAATTTCATCTAAATATATCGATAGCATTGACATTGAAAAGAATAATATTAGAATCTTTATAGGATTGATTGCTCCATGATTTGATAAAGCCAACCATATTTCCTCTAAAGAAAAAACTTTTGCACACAATAAAATAATTGCCCCAATTAATGGTGCAATCCAATAAATACTTATATTAACTTTTCCTAACAAAATTGATGGTTTAAATAATATTAGAACAATCATTACCAGTATTGAGGGAACAATAATTCCCAAAATTAGTCCGGTCATATAATAACAACCTCTTTTAGTCAAAATGAAATTGACAAAATGATTCTATCATTAAGTTCAGACTAGAGCAATAAAGAAAGAGTAAATTAGTTATTTAATCAAACACTACTCTATTTTGTTTTCTATTTTCCAATATTCTTTGTATTTCTTTAAGAGTGTATTTGTGAGAAATCTCTGGCAATTTATTTAAGTCAAAAAAGCCAACATCACTTATCTCATGACAAAAATTATTCAAATCTTTGGTTATTTTTGCTTCAAAAACAATTGTGTATTCGCATAGTGATTTATTGTCCAAATATGGTTCCCTGCTTGTAATACCAAGAATTTTATCAATAATAATTTCTTTACCCGCTTCTTCTTTTACCTCACGAATCGCATTTTCTTGAGCGGTTGCAAATAAGTCGCACCACCCACCTGGTAATGACCAAGTTCCAAATGCTTTTTCTTTTACCAGCAATAATTGATTTTTTTCATTAAAAATAATTGTGCGAACGCTAATGTTAGGTGTTGGATAAATGTCTCTAGCAAAAAAATTTTCTCTATTCAATTGATACTCACCAAAATGCTCAATAAGCTCTTTAGATAGTTTTTGTAATTCTTCATAATTTTCGATTGCATAAGGATCTTTACTAAATAGCATTCCTATCTTAGAAATACTTTGAACCTTCATAATAAACTCATATAACTTATCTTGCATTTTTAACACCTCATGCAAATTATAACTCTCAATGTAAAAAAATGTAATATATTATGAAATATGTAGTAAAAAGCAAACATTATGTATATAATAATTTCAATTAATAACATTAATTATGTTATAATTAAAAAAGGAGGTATTTACATGTTACTTGTAGTAGATAGTGTTGTTACTTTTATGCGTGTTTTCTGGGTAGTTGTAATCATAGGAACATTAATAATTGAATTAGCAACACCAAATTTAAATACTATTTGGTTTTCTATTGGCGGCGTTATAGCTCTAATACTAAATTATTTAGGTGTCACCAATCCTTGGATTCAATTAATAGTTTTTTTGCTAGTATCAACAGTCTTGTTATTTAGTGTTGGTAAAATAGCAAAAAAGTATTTGAAAAAAACTCCTGAAGCACAAACTAATATTGATGCTGCAGTTGGAAAAGAAATACTTATTACCAAAGACGCAAATTCTCATACTAGTGGAGAAGGGAAATACAATGGTTTAATTTGGAGTGTTATTTGCAATGATGAAAATGGTGTAAAAAAAGATGAATATGCCATAATTTTAAAAGTTGAAGGCAATAAACTTATTGTTAAAAGAAAATAAAGGAGGATATTTATATGCCATATGTAATTATTATTATCGTCGCAGTCTTAATTATTATTTCTGCAATTTCTATTCGTATCGTTCGTCAATCAACTGCTCTTGTAATAGAAAGATTAGGTTCTTTCAATAGAGTAGCTCATACAGGAGTAGCTTTCGTAATTCCAATCGTTGATAGAGTTGCTCAAACTGTATCACTAAAAGAAAGAGTAGCAGATTTTGCTCCTCAACCTGTTATCACTAAAGATAATGTTACTATGCAAATTGATACTGTTGTTTACTTTCAAATAACAGACCCAAAATTATTTGCATACGGAGTTGAAAGACCATTAAATGCTATTGAAAATTTAACAGCTACTACTTTACGTAATATTATTGGTGAACTAGAACTTGATGAAACATTAACATCTAGAGATACAATAAATACTAAAATGAGAGTAATCCTTGATGAAGCAACAGATCCATGGGGAATTAAAGTTAATCGTGTTGAAGTTAAGAATATTTTACCTCCACGTGATATACAAGATGCTATGGAAAAACAAATGCGTGCTGAACGTGAAAGAAGAGAATCAATTCTACGTGC
>JBAXYK010000163.1:0-2551 GCA_041670825.1 Bacilli bacterium
AAATCTCTTCTAGCTTTAAATTTCATTAATATTCCCCCTAAAATTACAAAACAATTTTAACACATCATAAAGTTTATATAAAGATAAAAAGTTGTTGCATTTGGCTAGGGGTATGATAGAATTATGCCGCGCATTGTTTAGGGGAGTAATGAGAATGGGGACATTAATTAATGGTGTTGCGATTATTTTAGGTGGAGGAATAGGACTTCTTTTAAAAAAGGGTATTCCAGAAAGAATTAAAAATAGCATAATTGGCGCTTTGGGGATTGGCGTCGTAGTCGTTGGCATTGTTGGTGTTGTTTCTTCAATGCTAAAAGTAGATAATGGTTTACTATCTACTCAAGGAGGGTTAATACTAATTGTATCGCTAGTACTTGGAGTATTTATCGGTGAACTATTAAAGTTAGATGAAAGACTAAATAATTTAGGAAAAAAGATTGAAAAAAGATTAGGCAGTGAGGGCTTTGCTAAGGGGTTTATTAATGCAACATTATTTTTTGCTGTAGGAGCTTTAGCTATTATTGGTCCTTTAACTGAAGCAACAACTGGTAATTATGATATTATGATTACTAAATCAATAATGGACTTAGTAAGTTCAATTATTTTGGCTTCAACTTTAGGTATAGGAGTGCTTTTTGCCTTTATACCTGTTGTTATTTACCAAGGCTTGATCATGATTTTAGCAACTTTTTTAAATAATTTACTTTCTCCTGCTTTATTAAGTTCAATTTGTATGGTAGGATATACCATAGTGACATGCATTGGTTTAAACTTTATTAAGGTTACTAATTTTAAAGCAGTTAACTTTATACCAGCTTTATTTATACCAGTGCTTTATGAATTTATAATGATGATTTTTAAGTAGGAGGACGTATGTTTAACAAGGTATTAATTAAAATAGCTAAAGAGTTTAATAAATCCAAGATACGTTATGCAGTGGGGTTTTCTTTGGTGCTAAAGTATTATGGTATAGTAAGTAAAGCTCAAGATATTGATATTGTGGTTAATGAAAAAGATTACAATAAAGCTATTGAAATAATGAATAACTTAGGTGATAAAATCGAACAAGAGAAAAAGGTTAATGGTTTTATATCTAACTTCTTTGTTGAATATAAGGTTGATAATGTCGATGTAGATTTGATGAGCAACATTAAAATAACTTTTGGAAGAGGAACATATGCTTATATATTCGATAGTAAATCTATTGGAGAAAAAGTAATGATAGATGATACTGAAGTGCCTTTAATTGCCATAGAAGACTTATATGTCTTATATCAGTTAATTGATGGCAAACAAGAGAAAGTAGAAATGATAGAAGACTATTTTAAGAAAAATAAAGTGAGACATAAAGCTTTGCTTAAAAGAACTCTTTCTCAAGAGTTGCCTTTAAAAGTAATTAATCGCTCATACATTCTTTTTGAAAGTAAAAGATAAATTTATGTATTAATAGACATACTAGGTGTGTCTATTTTTATTTTTATGTTTTTAATCAAATTTATACTATCTATAACAAAAAATAATATTTTTGGTTATAGTCTAGGCTATTTTGTGCTAATATAGAAAAGGTGATTATTATGAATGAAAAAATTATTGCTACTTGCTCTGAACTTACTAATAAGGCGGAAGGCATATGTCTTTATAAAGGAATAAAAGTATTTGTTCCTCATATGTTAGTGGGAGAAAAAGCTCAAATCCATATTATTAAGAAAGTAAGACTTGGTTATCTTGGTAAAATAGTAGAGCTTCTTGAACCTTCTAATAAAAGAGTGGAGCCAAAGTGTCCATTATTCAATAAATGTGGTGGGTGCTGTATGCAATATGCAGATTATCAATATCAAGGTAAGATAAAAAGAAAATATGTAAAGAAGAACTTTAATGAACAAGGGATGAAAGTTGATATAAATGAAACTATATTAATGGATAATCCTTATAATTATAGAAATAAGTCTGAAAGAATAGTAGAAAAAGTTGATGGTGAAGTGTTGCTAGGATTATATGAGCAAGGGACTCATAAGGTAGTAGATGTTAAATATTGCTATCTTGATAATGAAGTATCTAATAAAGTTTTTGAAATATTAAGAGAGGGTATTAAGAAGTTTAATATTCCTATTTATGATGCTGAAAATAATATTGAAGGGTTAAGATATATTTTAATTAGAAAGAATTATTTTAATTCTGATTTAACTATTGTATTAATTAATAGTGTTGACTATTTTAATGAAAATGATGAACTAATTAAATATCTAATACCTCTTTTAAAAGAATATGATTTAACCATTGTTCAAAATATTAATGATACTAAGGGCAACGTTGTTTTAGGAAATGTTGAGCAAGTCTTATTTGGTAAAGGTTATAATGTAGCAGAGTTATTGGGGTTAAGATTCAAGGTTTCTCCTAAATCATTTTTCCAAATCAATAGTATTCAGATAGCAAAAGTATATGGTGATGCTATTAAGATGGCTAATATATCTAAGTATGATACTGTTCTTGATACTTATTGTGGGACAGGAACTATTGGTATATTGGCATCTAGATATGCTAAAAAAGTAGT
>JBAXYK010000164.1:0-2548 GCA_041670825.1 Bacilli bacterium
ATTATATTAGTGATTTTATTGATAAAGTAATAGAGATTTTTATTATTGATGGTATATTTGAAGAAGAAGATTATATTAAAAGTATTCTTGAATATTTTGTCTTGGCAATTAAAAATCCAGGTTTAAAATATAGTGAATTGATTAAGAATAAGTATCCTTTGAAGAAGTATGGGGAAGCATTCTATTTTAAAAAAATAGGAATAACAAGTTAGGAGTGAAAATTATGCAAAAAGTATATAGACCTGAATTATTAGCTCCTGCTGGTGATTTAGAGAAACTCAAGATAGCTATAATATATGGTGCTGATGCAGTGTTTATTGGTGGTAAGAAATTTTCTTTAAGGGCAAAGGCATCAAATTTTGAGTTAAAAGATATAGAAGAAGGAGTAATTTTTGCTCATGAAAATAATTCTAGAGTTCATGTAACAGTTAATGTATATCCTCATAGTGAAGATCTTGAAGGACTAGATGAATATCTTCTAGAACTTGATAAAATAAATGTTGATGCAATTATTGTATCATCTCCATATATTGTAAAAAGGGCAAGAGAACTTGGGTGTAAATTTGAAATACATATAAGTACTCAGCAGTCAACAGCAAATTATGAAGCAATGATTTTTTGGCAGAATTTAGGAGCAAATAGGATAGTTCTTGCAAGAGAATTGAATTTAAAAGATATTGAAAAATTAAAAGGCGAGACTAATTTGCCACTAGAAGTCTTTATTCATGGTGGGTTATGTTCATCTTTTTCTGGGAGGTGTACATTATCTAATAATATGACATTAAGAGATGCAAATAGAGGTGGATGTGCTCATTCATGTCGCTGGTTTTATGATATTTATGAAGATAACAAAAAAATAAATGAAGATACAGAGAATTTTAGATTAGGATCGAAAGATTTATGTGCAGCACCAATGATTAAGCAATTAATTGATTTAAAAGTTGATAGTTTTAAGATAGAAGGTAGAATTAAATCCTTACATTATATTGCTTGTGTTGTTCAAGCTTATCGCCAATTGATTGATGATTATCTAAAAGGAAACTCAAAAGATTTATCATACTATTTGAGTATGTTATCTAGAGCTGAAAATAGAGCAACAACAAGAGGGTTTTTAAACGGAGATATAACTTGTGAAGATGGTTTATTTGAAGTTGAAAGCGAGCAACCATCTCAAGACTTTTTAGGTATAGTAATTGATTATGACAAGCAAAAAAAACTTGCCAAAATTCAGCAAAGGAATCATTTTAAAGTTGGAGAAAAAATCTCAGTCATGCAGCCATTTTTAGAAGATATTGATATGAGCATTCAAGAAATATATGATGAAAATATGAATAAAATAGAAATAGCCAATCATGCTATGGATATTTTATATATAAAAACTGAATTACCAATAAAAAAACATGGTATCATTAGAAGAAAATAAAAAAAGTGGAGTTTTATTCCACTTTTTGTTTGCATAACCTTTTTCTAATTATTTCATATGCTCCTTTTGGAACATATTTTTTAAAATCACTTTTGATTTGTGCTAACTCTTTAATTGAAGAACTAGAAATGTATAAACTTTCAGCGTTAGGGAATATTATTACTGTTTCAATATCGCGATTCATTTGATGATTAAAATGATATTGAGTTATTTCATTTTCTAAATCACGAGTATTTCTAACGCCTCTAATCATGGCAACAGCACCAACTCTTTCTGCGTAGTCCAATGCTCTACCAAAGTGTTTATCAATTTTAATATTATCGATATTTTTTGCGGATCTTTCTATCATTTCAAGTCTTTCTTCAACAGTAAAAGTAGCAGGTGGTTTACTAGGATTTACACAAACCACTACATACACTTCATCAAATATCTTAGCAGCTTTTTCCATTATTTCAACATGACCTATGGTCAAAGGATCAAAACTACCAGGGTAAATTGCAATTTTCTTCATGTATAAAAATCCTCTTTCTTTCACATGTACTACTATAATAACTATTTATTGATAACAAATCAATTATTTTCTTTCTACTATAAGTCCAGCACGATATGCATTTAGTAAAAGCATCAGATCATCAATTTGATTTCTTAACTCTTTTCCAATATCAGTGTCCCCAACTGTAAGACGTTTATGAGTACTTTCATAAACAACTGTTGTAGATATGATATCCTTGTTTTCTTTTATAACATATTCAATTCCTTGGAAAGGTTCATGTTCTGCAAGGCGTATTCCCCAAGAGTTAAAAAACATTGTGTAACCAGCTATGCCAGTAGAGTGATGATATGCTTTAAGTAAGAGCATCAGATCATCTATTTGATTTCTTAACTCTTTTCCAATATCAGTATCCCCAACAGTAAGACGTTTATGAGTGCTTTCATAGACAACAGTTGTAGATATAATATCTTTATTCTCTTTTATAACATATTCAATTCCTTGGAAAGGTTCATGTTCTGCAAGACGAATTCCCCAAGAATTGAAAAACATTGTGTAACCAGCTATGCCAGTAGAGTGATGATATGCTTTACAAAATCCACCATCAATGGCTATTAACTTGCCATTAGCTCTAA
>JBAXYK010000165.1:0-2512 GCA_041670825.1 Bacilli bacterium
CATTATTCCTTCTAAAATTGCATCATATGATCCTACACCCATTAAATATCTAGGTTTATCGTTAGGTAAGTACTTAATTGAATAATCTATCATTTTATATAAAGTTTCTTTATCCTCACCAACGCTAGTTCCTCCAATGGAGTAACCAGGAAAATCAATCTTTACTAACTCTTTGGCGCAGTATTCTCTTAAGTCGGGATATTCTCCACCTTGCACAATTCCAAAGAGTGCTTGCTTTGGATTTTGATGAGCAATTTTACCTCTTTGTGCCCACCTAATTGTTCGTTCTACACTCTTTTTCATATAATCATGAGTTGAAGGATATCCAGGACATTCATCTAGACTCATTATGATATCTGCACCCAATTTGTTTTGTATCTCAATAGATTTTTCAGGAGATAAAAATAATTTTTCACCATTCAAGTGGTTTTTAAAAGTTACTCCCTCTTCAGTTATTTTTCTATTTTCGCTTAAAGAAAATACTTGGAATCCACCTGAGTCTGTTAGCATAGGGCCATTATAATTCATAAATTTTTGAAGTCCACCAGCGTTTGCTACAACATTTTCTCCAGGTCTAAGCCACAAATGATAGGTATTCGCTAAAATAACCCCAGCTTCCAATTCATATAGGTCTTCTGGGGAGAGATATTTGACGCTAGCCAAAGTGCCTACAGGCATAAACATTGGAGTTTCTACATCTCCATGAGGAGTGTGAAGTATTCCATACCTTGCACCAGTTTGCTTGCATATATGTTTAATTTCTAAATAAAAATCCATTTTAAAATCACCTTTAACATTGTATCACAAAAAATAATGACAATATAGTTCATATTATATATAATATTTAAGTGCGAAGGTGGTTAAAAATGTTAAATTTTGGTTTGGGATTTCTATTCATTATAGTTAATTTCATATTGGTTTTATTAGCATATAGATTTTTTGGTAAAGTTGGTCTTTTTGTTTGGATCGCAATATCCACAATTCTTGCAAATATTCAAGTTGTTAAAACCATAGAAGTTTTTTCTATAACAGCAACTTTGGGAAATACACTATATGGATCAATTTTTTTGGCAACAGATATCTTAAATGAGAATCATAGTGAAAAAGATGCAAAAAAATCAGTATGGTTAGGCTTTTTCTCTGCAATAGTTATGATAATAACAATGCAGTTAGCGATTTTGTTTATACCAGCGGCATCAGACTATTCACAAGCTTCACTTGTAACAATTTTTAACCCAACAATTAGGATTGTTGTGGGAAGTTTGGTCGCTTATCTAATTTCGCAGTTTCTAGATGTAAAAGTTTTTCAGAAAATTAGAAAGAGATTTCCATCAGATAAAATGCTTTGGCTAAGAAATAATGGTTCGACTTGGTTTTCACAATTAATTGATACTTTGATTTTTGTCAGCATTGCATTTGTTGGTCAGTTTGAGTTACCAATACTTGTAGAAATATATGTTACTACGTATCTTTTTAAAATAATTGTTGCACTTATAGACACACCTTTTATGTATTTATCAAAAATAATTGCTAAAAAGATTCAAAAAGATTGAAAAAGCGATGTTAAAAAACTAAAATATTAATGTAGTTTTAAGGGGGATTAATATGGGAAGAGCATTTGAAGTAAGAAAAAAAGCGATGGCACAAACGGCAGCAACCAAAACGAAAGTGTATTCAAAATATGGTAAGGAAATATATTTAGCTGCTAAAAATGGTGTCCCTGATCCCGAAATGAATGTAGTTTTAAAAAGAATTATTGAAAAAGCGAAAAAATTTCAGGTACCAGCAGATATTGTCAAAAGGGCAATAGATAAAGCATCAAGTGGAACAGGTGAAGATTACACATCCACAATATATGAGGGATTTGGTCCAGGGGCTTCAACACTCATTGTTGAATGCTTAACTGATAATGTTAATAGGAGTGTTAGTGAAGTAAGAAGTTGCTTTACTAAAAATAAATCAAAAATAGGTGTAGGCGGCTCGGTATCTCATCAATATGATCATGTTTCTTTAATTGTTTTAAAAGGAATGACAGAAGATGAGGTTTTAGAAGCGTGTTTAAATGCAGATGTTGATATAACCAGTATAGATACTGAAGAAGATGAAGTAACAATAATTGGCGAAATAGCTAATCATTATGCAATAAAGACAGCACTAGAGAATTTCAAACCAGATGTTGATATAATAACTGAGGAAATAACTTATCTACCTCAAAATAATGAATATGTTACTCTTTCAGGTGAAGAAAAAGAGTATTTTGATAGACTCTTAGTTATGTTAGATGAAATTGATGATGTTCAAAATGTTTATCATAATGTTGCATTAGATTAAATGTTTATTTTTTATAGACAAAAAAACAATATATGTTATACTATTTATGGATAATCAGTAATGATTACTATTTTGTGAGGAGTTTTTAAATGAATTATTCAAGACAAAGAGAATTAATCTTGAAAACAGTTAAAGAAAGTAAGAGTCATCCTACAGCTCAAGAGATTTATGAATTTGTGAA
>JBAXYK010000166.1:0-2508 GCA_041670825.1 Bacilli bacterium
CTAATTGAAACATAACATAATATAAAGTTGCATAGTTTAACATTATACAAGTAACAACTTCATTCACATTAAAAAGAGCCTTCAATATTCCTGGTATAGCTCCCACTATAGCTCCAGCTAAAACTCCACATATTAACGCGACTAAATAATGAATACCACTAGGCATTGGAACGTTTATTCCAATATATAATGCCACAAATCCACCTATCATTATTTGACCAGAAGCTCCAATATTAAATAGGCCTGTCTTAAAAGCAAATCCAACAGCAAGACCTGCAAGTATATATGGACCTGCAAAATAAAGAACATCACCAATTCCTTTTAAACCTGTTGACAATCCACCAGTAAGTAACATTATCAATCCCTGGAAAGCTTCTTGTGGTGCGGTAATAAGCATAACTAGAAATCCAAATATCAATCCTATACCTATAGAGATTAATGTTGGTGAAGCCGCTTTTAAAATTTTCTTAATTTTACTTTTTACCATTATTATCACCTACACCCTTCTTTGTTGAACCAGCCATATATAATCCAATTTCTTCCATAGTTATTTCCTTTGGTGTAGTCTCTAAAACAATTTTCCCTTCATACATAACTAATATTCTATCTGCTATTGACATAACTTCGTCAAGTTCTAAGGAAACAACAAGAACAGCTACTCCACTATCGCGTACTTGGACCATTTTTTTGTGAACATATTCGATAGCTCCTACATCAAGACCTCGAGTCGGTTGAACCGCAATTAATAATTTGCCCTTTCTTGAAACTTCTCTAGCAATTATAGCTTTTTGTTGGTTACCTCCAGACATTCCTCTTACAACACTATATTTTCCATTACTTGATCTAACATCAAATTTTTCAATTAATTCATCAGCATATTTACTTATTGCATCAAATTTTAAAAATCCTTTTTTTTGAAATTTATCTAAATAATACTCACATGATATAAAATTTTCTTGTAAATTATAATCAAGTATTAATCCATCTTTTTGGCGATCTTCAGGAATGTGTGACATTCCTAGTTCTATTTTATGTCTAATAGTAGCCTTAGTAACATCCTCATTTACTAGTTTAATACTTCCAGAGTCAAAAGGAATAAGACCTGTGATTGCCTTAATAAGTTGACTTTGTCCATTTCCTTCTATACCAGCAATCACCACTATTTCTCCTTCTTTAACACTAAAAGAAACATCATTTACATGATTTTTATTACTATCCTTTTTCACAATTATATTTTCAACTTCCAAAATAGTATTACCTATTTTAGGAGCGTTTTTCTCAACATTAAAATCAACCTTGCGGCCTACCATTAATTCTGCCATTTTTTCAACAGAAGTCTCATTTACATTTATTGTGCCCATATATTTACCGCGTCTTAAAATACTACATTTATTTGCAAGCATTTTAATTTCATTCAATTTATGAGTAATAATTATTATTGATTTTCCTTCACTAGCAAAATTACGAATTATTCCCATCAATTCTTCAATTTCTTGTGGGGTTAAAACCGCTGTTGGTTCATCAAATATTAAAATGTCAGCATCTCTATATAACATTTTCAATATTTCTACTCTTTGTTGCATACCAACTGTAATATCACTTATAAGTGCATCTGGATCAACATTAAGATGATATTTATGACTTAACTCAATAATTTTTTTCTTAGGGGTTTCATAATCAACAAAACCCTTTTTATTAACTGTTTCATAGCCTAAAACAATATTTTCTACAACATTAAAGCGTTCAACCAATTTAAAATGTTGGTGAACCATACCAATTTTTAATTTATTAGCAACATTTGGATTCTCTATTTTAACTTCTTCATCGTTTATTTTTATAACTCCTGAATCTGGTTGAATAAGACCAAATAAAATGGACATTAATGTGGACTTACCAGCACCATTTTCGCCTAAGATTGCATGTATTTCTCCCTTTTTGACTCTTAGATTTACATTATCATTAGCAATTAATGGGCCAAATTTCTTTGTTATATTTAGCATTTCAACTGCATACTTTTCCATAGAATCCTCCTTGTTTTATAAAAATGAAGAGGCGAAAACGCCTCTTCACTAAATAAAGTCTTATTTTATAATGACATATCTGCTTTTTCTTTTGTTGGGAAAACATTAGCGTCGCTAATATCAACGCCTAAAGAAGAACAGAAAGTCTTTAATTCATCGTATGTAGTTGGGGCAACGACTGCACCACTTACTAACTTAGCAAACATTGCATCATATGCTGTTTTGCTAAATGTATTAAAACGAGAAAAATCATCAGGAATACCAACACCATCATTTGTTACGCTGTAATGTAGTGTTTCTCCACCATCCCATGCATCATTATAGAAATCTGTTAATGCATCATAGGCTGCTGTGCCGATTTGTTTCATAGCTGAAGTAATGACATATTCTGATTGTGGAATTTGGTTGACATCAACACCAACTACCCATTTGCTAGTTTGTTCTGATGCAGCACTCATGACTGAGTTACCTGCTCCGCCTGCTGCAG
>JBAXYK010000167.1:0-2505 GCA_041670825.1 Bacilli bacterium
ATATTTATGGTTTAATGTAAATAATGATACAGGTGCTTATCAATATAATGTACTAACTAAAAATGGCACAGCATATAGAGTAGTGTTTAATTGGAGTGGTCCGTTGGTGGCCGAATTTGTTTCTACAGGTAGAGTTGGTGACCATGAGTCTGTAACTTACTCCGAACATGAAATGTATTATGATGATGAGGCTGTATCAATTGCAGCAAGTAATATAGAATTAATAGCTGCAAAATCAGGTGACAATTGGTCAGAATTAACTGCAAATACCGATTCAACATTATGGTTCAATGTTACTCATGATGTTGCTGACTATGAATTCATTGTAGTTACGAATGATGGTAACATATATAAAGCCGTGTTAGATTGGAACGGACCAGCAACTTATAGTGGTACAGTAGAGGGAATTATTGCAACTTCTGAAACTGGTGCTGTTAGTGCAGTACTTGACTTTGGCGATGAAGATTTAATTGTAGCTGGTCAAGTTACAGGTCAATCTGGTCAAATAGTTTCATTTACGGGCACTGTAAGTGGAGCAATTGAAGGAAATATAAGTGGACAAATTCATGTTGGTGGAATTGATACGTTAGCTGGAATAATCACTGATTGTGGAGCTGTTCTTCCTGTCAGAATTTTGGGTATATTCCCACAATCTGGCGTTCATGGAGAATTTGAAGGAAGAATAGTAACAGAAGAAATTCCAGTAATGCCAACATCAATGACAATAACTGGTGATAGTTTTGTTTATGAAGATGATACTATTCAGTTAGCTATTTCAAGTAGCCCTGAGTTATCTGCTTCAAATATTGCTTGGGCAGTATATGTAAACAATAGAGAAATAGCATCAGTATCACAAAGTGGTATTGTAACTGGTCTAAGTGAAGGAACTGCAATAATAATTGCTAAATCTTTAGATGGTTCATTGTTGCAAGCTACTAAGACTATTACAATTGGTGTAAAACCAGTAATAAATTCAAGAACTGAAACAAAATATACCTCATTACAGACTGCAATCTCTGAAGCTGTGACTGGTGATATAATTGTTTTAAGAGATGATGTTGATTTAGGTAGCAATTCAGTAACAGTAGCAGATAAATCTTTAACAATAGATTTAGCGGGATATACCGTAACATCTTCTAGTAACAGATCAATCATATTATCAAGTGGTGCAACACTAGTAATAAATGATACTAGTGAAGCAAAAACTGGTGAAGTTATTAACACATCTAAATATGGACAAGTTTTGCGTAATGATAATGGAACATTAGTAGTTAATGGTGGAACATATTCAGCGACTCACGCAGATGGTGGATTTGCTTTAGGTATCTTTAATCTTACTACATCAGAATATACTAGCGTTACAACAATAAATGATGGTACATTCAATGGTTGGATTGCCAATAATGGTACTGATTCTTATAGTAGATTAGTTATTAATGATGGTGTGTTCACAAAAATGATTTATATTGCTTCAGCATATAGTGATATAACAATTAACGATGGAACATTTACTTCAACAGAAGAGGCATTAATTGAAATTGATGCAGGAACACTCACAATAAATGGTGGAATATTTGCCCATAATATTGCAACAAACAATATTTTAGAAATTGCTAGCAATAGTGGTTCAGGATCATTTAAGGGAGTAATTATTGGAGTAAAACCTAGTGGCTCAAAAGTGTCTCCAACTTTAGGATATGGAAGTCCAGTAGTTATAAATCTAAATGGTGGAACATTCTCAAATACTTTAGGTGATGTAATTGTATTAGCTGATCAAACAACAAATGAGGCACACGCAGGAAGCGTTACTGTAAATGTTACAGCTGATGCTACAATTACAGCAGCAAGTGATAAGAATGCAATAGCAATTTATGATGATAGTACTATAGATAATGGTGGCAGTGCTATAAATGTTTATGGTGGAGTTATAACTGGAAATGTTATAATAGCAGAAAATGCAGGAAGCGACAGTGAAATTAGTAGTGTTTACAATCAAACACAAAGACAATTATATAGTAATTTACAAGATGCAATAAATGCTTCAAATGCAGCAGATGTTATAGTCATAAACTCTAATCAAGAGACAACAGGTAGTTATTTACTTTCAAGTGGTAAAGATTTGATAATTGATTTGAATGGTAAGAGTATTACTTCATCAACTGCTGATTGGGTAATTAGAGTTTCAAATGGAGCTACATTAGTACTAAATGATAGTAGTGCAACTCATACTGGAGCACTTATTAATACAGCTCAATATGGTGAAACATTGCGGAACTATGGAACACTTATAATAAATGGTGGAACATATTCAACTACTCACGCTAATGGTGGTTATGCCTTGATTATGGGAAATCAAACTGGAACAACAGAATATACTAGTGTTACAACAATAAATGGTGGAACATTTAATGGTTGGGTGTATGACAATGGTACAGATGCTTATTGTAGATTAGTGATTAATGATGGTGTGTTTACAAGAATGTTCTATATTGCTTCAGCATATAG